>NC_013747.1 GCF_000025325.1 Haloterrigena turkmenica DSM 5511
CTGTCACTCCGTCTCGTACTGAGCCGGCAGCTGTGTATTCTCTTCTGCTGTCCCTTCTCGTACTCTCGCGATACGCGCGCACGAAAATGCAAAGATCCGTCTCCGAGTCAGGTCCACTCGCCGACCCGGCTCCGTTCGTCGTCGTCGTCGCGTCTCTCCGATCACGAGACGGTGACGACGCTAGTCCTCGAGGTTACTCCTCGGTCTCGTCCTCGTCGTCTTTCATCGAGCCGAGCTGCGAGACGAGCTCGTCGGTCGAGGCGTCGGACTCGAATGACAGCTGACCGTCATGATCGTTTTCGTGGACGTTGACGGCTTCGACATCGTCCTCGTCGTCCGCCGTCTGCTGCTGTTGCTCGGATTCGTCGTAGCTACCAAAACCCATACACTCACTTCATCAGCCACTGCCAAAGGTGTGCCGATTCGATACGTCCCCGCAGCGGATCCTCACAGTTCGGATCGTCAATATGTTCGTTCCGACCGGTTTGGCTGACCGCGTTTCCGGACCGCCGCCGCCGGCGCGCCCGCCGGCGGTTTCGACCGGAACCCCGGTGTGTTCGCCGGTCGGTCCCGACTTCGAGTCGTGCTTCGTGGGTTCCGACGCATCTCCCAGCGCGGTCGGTTCCAGTGGAGACGAACGGGACCGGCGACGCTCGAGGACCGGACGTCCCGACCGATCGATTCATTCTCGATAGTGTTTCCTTTACGGCTCCCGCTATCAGTAGGGGAACCGATCACGCTCGCTCGCGAGGACTCACGAGCGTTTGATCCGAAATCGCTACTGTCGGCGCGCTCCGCGCGATTTTCGTCAGTCCCGGTTCGCTCGCTCGGCCGCGGTCCCGTACGCAGTTACTGTTCGATTTTCGGTTGACATACCGGTTCTCGAATCCGGTTTCGACGAACTATCGACGGATTTTCGACGCGAATCGCACAGACACGTTAGAAACGTGGTCGTGCCGATGAGTGTCCCGAATTCGAATATCGGGGAGGGAGAGCGGAGGCCGACCGTTACCCGTCAACTACCGCCTCTAGTAGCCCGTCTATAGTAATGGGTGCTGCTGGGAAGGGATGCAATATGTCCGTGTACCGCCCGTCGTCTCGAACAGTCGCCCCGGAAGCGCACCGATCGATGGCGCTATCGCGAGCGGCCGTTCGATCTCCCGTCTCCGCAACTGCGACGTCCCGTTCGATAACCGCTGTGGCGTTCCGGGGGGGCCGCTCTCCCGAACGACCGTACGGGGGGTGACCGTCGATGTGTGGAATTATCGGCCGCGTCGGCGACGGCAACGCCTTCGAACCGCTGCTGACCGGCCTCGAGAACCTCGAGTACCGCGGCTACGATTCGGCCGGCATCGCCGTCCAGAACGGGTCTGGAATCAACGTCGAGAAACGCTCCGGCAAGGTCGACGAGCTGCGCGAGTCGATCGACGACACGCCGCTGGAGGGCTCGGTCGGGATCGGGCACACGCGCTGGAGTACCCACGGCCCGCCGACCGACGAGAACGCCCACCCGCACACCGACGAGACGAAAGACGTCGCCGTCGTCCACAACGGGATCATCGAGAACTACGCCGAGCTCAAGTCCGAACTGGCCGACTACGGCCACGAGTTCACCAGCGACACCGACACCGAGGTCATCCCCCATCTCATCCAGTTCTATCTCGACGAGGGGATGGACAACGAGACGGCCTTCCGTCGCGCCATCGACGAACTCGAGGGGAGTTACGCCGTCACGGCGATGCTCTCCGGCAAGGACGTCCTCTACGCCGCCCGTCAGGGATCGCCGCTGGTCGTCGGTATGGAGGACGGCGAATACTTCCTCGCCAGCGACGTCCCCGCGTTCCTCGAGTACACCGACAGCGTTGTTTACCTCGAGGACGGCGACGTCGTCATCGTCGACGACGACGGCGTCGAGTTCACCGACCTCGACGGAAATTCGATCGAGCGCGAACCCGAGACCGTCGAGTGGGACCCCGAACAGGCCGGAAAGGGCGAGTACGATCACTTCATGTTAAAGGAGATCCACGAGCAGCCGACCGCCCTGAGCCAGGCCCTGGAGGGGCGGATCGATACCCAGAACGCCCGGATCGCGCTCGCGGACTTCGAGCCGGGAACGTTCGCGGACGTCGACAGCGTGCAGTTCGTCGCCTGCGGAACCTCCTACCACGCCGCGCTGTACGGCTCGCTCGCGCTGAAACAGGCCGGTATCGAGTCGACCGCTCTGTTGGCCAACGAGTACAGCGTCTCGGCGCCGCCGGTCGACGACGACACGCTCGTGGTCGCGGTCACCCAGAGCGGCGAGACGGCGGACACGCTGAACGCCCTTCGCCAGGCCGAGGCCGAGGGGGCGATGACCGTCACGGTCACGAACGTCGTCGGCTCGACCGCCGCTCGAGAGGCCGACGAGGCGCTGTTCATCCGCGCCGGTCCCGAGATCGGCGTCGCCGCGACGAAGACGTTCTCCTCCCAGGCCGTCATGCTGACGCTGCTGGGCCAGCGCATCGCCGCCGATCGGCACGGCGAACCGTCGGCCGACCTCGAGACGCTGCTGCCGGACCTGGCCGCGATGCCCGACGCGATCGACGACCTGCTCGCGGAGACCGACGCCGAGGCCATCGCCGAACGCTACCACGGGAGCCGATCGTACTTCTTCATCGGTCGCGGACTCGGCTTTCCGGTGGCCCTTGAGGGCGCGCTGAAGTTCAAGGAGATCACATACGAGCACGCCGAGGGCTTCGCCTCGGGCGAGCTCAAACACGGCCCGCTGGCGCTGGTGACGCCCGACACACCGGTCTTCGCGATCTTTACCGGTCAGGAAGACGAGAAGACGCTGAAAAACGCCGAGGAAGCACAGACTCGCGGCGCGCCCGTGATCGCCGTCTGCCCCGAGGGCCACCGGGCGGTCGACGTCGCGGACGCCCACCTCGAGATTCCCGAGACCGACGCCGACCTCGCGGGACTGCTCGCGAACGTCCAGTTGCAGCTCGTCTCCTACTACGCGGCCGACCTCCTCGACCGGCCGATCGACAAGCCCCGCAACCTGGCCAAAAGCGTCACCGTCGAATAGGCCGCCGATTTGCGGCCGACCGTCGCTCGTTTTCTCGGATCGCTCTCTCGAATAGCCGAACGTGTCCGGCTCGAAATCGAACGGAACGCGGTCCCCGTCCGTCCCTGCCGCTCTCGGTTTGAAAACGTCGAACGCGTCGAGTTCAGAGTACGAGTCGGCGATGCCGCGGGAACCGAAACCACCCCCATAGTTCCGGCTCCGAACGGCGCCGTCGGGATCCGACCCGCGACCCGCACTCGAACCGTCGAAACCGCGCTGGAGGGGACTGCCGCGATCGTATCGGGTCTGATCGATTCCCTCCACCCGCTCTAGCGATTCGCCGTGATATAAAGCCCCCACTTGCTACCGATGGTTCTAGCGCTCTATACGCCGTTCTGACGCTGCGGGTCCGATCAGCAACCGGCCGACGGCTCGCTGTAGGCTACCTGTCGCGTTCGACGACCTCGCCGGGTCGCGTGGTCGCTCCCGCGGCGAGTTTCAGTCCGGGGAGCAGACTCGAGTTGATGCCGGTCTTGGCGCCGTCGCCGGCGACGACGCCGAACTCGCGTCGACCCGTCGGGACCCGTTCGCCCTTGACGGAGAGTTCGACGATCGCGCCGTCGTGGCGGCGGTTCGCGACCGTCGTCCCGGCACCGACGTTGACGTTGCGCCCGAGGACGCTGTCGCCGACGTACGAGAGGTGGCTGACCGAGGTGCCGCGTGAGAGAACGCTGTTCTCGATCTCGACGGCGTGGCCGACCGACGCGTCCCCGCCGATCAGCGTCGCGCCGCGGACGGAGGCGTTCGGCCCGACGGTCGCCCCCGAACGGATCAGGACCGGTCCCTCGATGACGGTGCCCGATTTCACCGTCGCGCCGTCCTCGACGACCACGTCGCCCTCGAGGTGGGCGTCGTCGCTGACCCGGCCGTCGATCCGCCGATCGAGGTCGGCGAGTTTCCACTCGTTGGCCGCGAGGAGTTCCCAAGGTCGACCGACGTCGAGCCACCGGTCGAGGGCGATCGGCGTCACCGCGAACCGGTCGAGCACCGTCGCGAGGACGTCGGTGATCTCGTGTTCGCCGCGCTCGCTTTCGGGGACCTCGAGCCACTCGCGAGCGCGTTCGGGGAAGGCGTAGGCGCCGGCGTTAGCGAGGTTCGTCGGCGGCTCGGTCGGCTTCTCGGTGATGTCGTCGACGACCCCGTCTTCGGTGCTGAGGACGCCGTAATTCCGCGGCTCGGCCACTTCGACCGCGCCGACGGCCGGACAGTTCGCGAACAGTCGGTCGATCGCCGCCGGATCGTAGAGGTTGTCGCCGTTCAGGACGGCGAAGGGGCCGTCGATATGGTCTTTGGCGGCGGCGACGGCGTGGGCCGTCCCGGCCTGTTCGGTCTGGACCGCATACGAGACCGGGACCCCTCGGTATTCGTCGCCGAAGTAGTCGCGAACGGTCTCGGCCTCGTAGCCGATGACGAGGACGATTTCGTCCGCCCCCGCGTCGACGGCCGCGTCGACGGTGTGGGCGACCAGCGGCCGGTCGGCGACCGGCAGCATCGGCTTCGGCAACTCCGCGGAGAGCGGTCTGATTCGCGTTCCCTCACCCGCCGCAAGAACAACGGCTTGCATTGACGGTCCCTTCCGGGATTCGCCGGATAATTATACAGCTACTACTGCCGTCGGGCGGTTTTCCGGTCGTTTCCGTCGGATTCCGCCCCGACGAGGCCCGCTATCGCCCGATTGCAGCCGACGGATTCGTCGTCGGCCGACTCCCGCTCGAGGGCGGCCGCGATCGCTCGCGTGACGCGTCGTCGGGACTGGCCGCCGAACCGGCGCTCACGGCGGGTAAAACAGTCGGTTAATACAAAGAAATATTGAATTTCTGCCGTGAGAGAGGGTGACACTGCTGTTTACCGGACTGTCACGATGAGCTGATTTTCTCGACCGATATCCGTGCGAACGGCCGAGCGGCGGGATTATGCAGTCTATAGTAAATACCGTTCTGTCGCTACGAGTTGTTGATGTCGACGGAACCAACCGACGCGAAGTGGACGCCGATGACGTCCGGCCAGGAAACGACCGCCCCCCGCTGTGTCAACTGCGGGAACCAGGTGACGCGTCAGTTCGCCCGCGTCTTCGGGGACAACCGCGACGTCGTTCACGCCTGTCCTGACTGTGCGACGTACCGCGAAATGAAAACTTCGGATTTCATCCCGAAGGAAGCCCGCTGATTTCGTTCGTTGTTCGTCAGGTACCGCGTCCGTTCTCGACCGATCGACCGTCTCCGCGAGCAGTCGGACCGCCAACTGTCGGTTCCGATCCCGATACCGCCGCCAACTCCTACACCCACTTCCATTCCACTCCCATCGGGCCGCGACGAGGCTGCGAGGCCGACCGAATGCGCCGAACCGGACGGAGGCTGCCCGGCGTCCGGCGTCCATGGTCCGTCGAAGCCGACGACTACTGTTCCTCGTCTCCGCCCCGACGGGACCGATCGATCCGGTGCGTGGTCGAGCGTTCGCTTCCGATTATTCTGTCGGTATCCGGGTTAGCCGCCCCCTAGATTTCTGAACTGTCGATATCGTATATACGAACCGCCCGTTTTGATCCGGGTACGAATGGAGACAGCTCGTCCGTTTTCCGGCCGCCGGTCCGATCGGACCGCCGCAGTCGCGGACCGACCGTCGGCCGATCCGCCGTTCGGTCCGGGTATCGCCCGCACAACGCGATGCGAGTCGACCGCTCGGGGCCAGCGATGAGCGCGACCGAACCCGACTCCGAGGCCGACAGCCCGGACCCGAACGAATCGCTGACCGAACTCCCGCCCAGTTCGAAACTCGTCTACAAAGTTATCGAGTACGAGGGGTCGATGACCCAGGAGGAGATCGCCGCCGAGTCCCGGCTCTGCGCTCGGACCGTCCGGTACGCGCTCGGCAAACTCGAGGACGCGGGCCTGGTCACCAGCCGCGTCCACCTCGAGGACGCCCGGCAGTCGAAGTATCAGCTCGCGGACTGAGCGTCCGAGCGTCCGAACGCCGCTGATTCCCGATCGCGGTCTCAGCTGTGTTTTCGGTAGCGATCGATCAGCAGATCGATTCCGAACGAGCCCGCCGTGATCTCGTAGTGGGTTTCGAGGCGCGGGTTGAACTTCGCCTTGTACCGGTTGATGCTCGGGACGCCGGCGCCGACGAGGTCGTATCGCTCGAGCCCGTCGCGAAGACCGTCGCGCATGACGTGCCAGTCGAGCAGGTCGTTGATCGGGACATCGACGTCGGTGTCGGGTTTGACGCCGCCCTGCCACCGGTAGCGGGTCCGCTCGGACTCGACGACGAGGATGCCGCCGACGAACGCCCCGTCGACGCGACAGACGTACGGCCGGATCGCGCCGTCGGGCAGCCGTTCGTACATCGAACGGGCGAACGCCGTGCTCAGCTGGAACGGCTTGCCCTGACTCTCGTAGCGGGCCGCGACCTGCTCGACGATGCGATCGACGTCGTCCCCGTCGCCCTCTTCGACGACGTACGCGTCCGGATCGGCGTTACGGACGTTGCTCCGCGCGTCGCTGCTGAACCGCTTCAACAGGTCGTCCTCGCTTCCCTCGAGGTCGACGACGTAGGTGTAGCCCGGCTCGACGGTGTACTCGTTCCAGGCGAACGTCCGGAGGTCGTCGAACTCGGCGGTGACGAACTTGGCGTACACCGGCGAGATTTTCCGATCGATGTAGGCGAGACTACCCTCGAGGAACCGCCGCGTTCGGCGGTCGGCCTTGCGCTGTTTGAGTTTGTCGACGTTCAACAGCGCCGGTCCGAGGTAACACGACCACGAGAACGGCGCTGGCGAGAACGCTCCGGTGATCGGTCCCTTGGCGTACTCGAAGACGGGGAAGAGCCCGACCGGCTCTTGGCCCTTAAACCCGACGAGCAGGTGCGGCGTCGACCCGGTGTCCGTCGCCTGCAGTCGGAGCGCTTCGGCTCGGTAAAACGGGTTCGTCCCGTCCGAGCGCTCGACGTATCGGTTCCACTCGTCGGCGTCGGCCCGCGGATCGAGCGTCGTTACTTCGATACTCATCGTCAGAGATACCCCAGATCCGAGAGGTGGTCTTCGACGGCCCCGTCGTCGGTCGCGCGGATCGGATCGGGTTCGTAATCCGGGTACGTCGTCTCCTCTCCGGCGTCGACGACCGGCAAGGTCGTGCCGTCCATCTCGGCGTCGACCGGCACGTCGAACAGCGCACAGACCGTCGGCGCGACGTCGAAGATCGTCGCCCCCTCGAGCGAGGCCGATTCGTCGACGTCGCTGCCCGCGGCGGCGACGATGCCGGTTCGCTTGTGGTTCCACGGCTCCATCGGCTCGCCGAACTGCTCGGTTCCGACGTCGGCGACGATCGCGTTGTCGAAGTCTGCGGGAACCGTCAGAATGTCCGGCGCCTCGTCGACGTACGGTCCCTCGAAGTACGTCTCTCGGGGCTCGACGGCCTCGAACATCGGCTCTCCGTCGGGCGTTCGAACGGCCGAGAGCCGGTCGATCAGCTCCGATCTGACCGCCTCGTAGTCGGATTCGGGCACCTGCCCGTTGGGCTCGCGACCCTCGAGGTTGATCCGGACGCCGAGTTCGCTCTTCGAGCGGACGTACGCCGTCGACTCGGGGAAGTCGACCCGCTCGCTCGCCGCCCGAATCATCCCGTTCGGAACTCGCTCGCCGATCGGCTCCTTCAGTCCGACCCGCTCGAGCGCGGCGGCGACTCGCTGGGTCGTAATCCCGGCCTTCGCGGCGGCGTTCATCGCTCGCTCGAGCGCGCTCGTCCCGCCGTCGGCGGCCTCGCTGTCGCCACCGCTCTCCCCCTCGAGCAGTTCGTTCTCCCACGTCGTCGACCAGTTCGGCATGCCGCCGCCGCTCTCGACCGCGACGGACCCCTGCTCGCGCAGGAACTCGTTGACGCGGAACTCGTGGCCCGTCACTTTGCCGATCCCGTGATCGCTGACGAGCAGGACGTTCTCCGGGTCGGTTTCCGCGAGCGTCTCCCGCAGCTGTCGATCGACCGCCCGGTAGACGGCCTCGACGGCCGCCTTGTCGCCCGGCCGCTCGTGGAAGACCGTGTCGGTCGCCTGAAACTGGAGGAATCCGAACTCGGGCTCGATCCGTCGCGCGAGGTATCGGAACGCGGAGCCGCGGTCCTCGATCGTGCGCTCGTAGCCCTCGATCGACTGGTCCGGCGCGTCGGTCCCCTGCGGATAGACGTGATAGCCGTCACCGGCCAGTTTCACGTCCTCGAGGATCCCCTCCGGATGACAGGGCGGATCCTCCGGCGCGGTCATGCCCGGAATCAGCGCGCCGTCGAACTCCCGCGGCGGATGGGTGACGGGGACGTTGACCACGACACTCGAGAGGCCGTACTCACTGAGCAACTCCCAGATCGGCCGCTCCCGAACGTGGGTCGCGTTCACCACGTCCCAGTCGTAGCCGTCGAACGAGAGGAAGTCGTAGACGCCGTGTTTTCCCGGATTCTTCCCCGTGTAGACCGACGGCCAGGCGCTCGCCGTCCACGGCGGGATCTGTGACTCCAGCGGGCCACTGGTCCCGGTCTTGATCAGTCGTTCGATCGTCGGAATCTCGTCCGCCTCGAACAGCGGCTCGAGCACCGACCGACAGCTCCCGTCGAGCCCGACCACGAGCAGCTCGAGTTCGGTTTCGGTTGCCGAAGCTCCCATGGAGACGAGAGAGGGGATACCTCTGTTTTGTTATTCGATTAGTTTGGCCGCCGTATGTTCGGATTGCTCATGGCAATGACGCGCATTTGGCCTCGGCTCTCCGAGTAATCATTGGTTGCCTATCACGTGCCATGAGATATCGTCCCAATCACTATACCGTCGATCGTAGCGTTTCCGTTGGGATGGTGGAGTCGATTCAAAACGGTACTCTCCCGCGATATGGCCATGATCAGTGAACATCCGTCGCTATCCGCCCGGACACTGCTCGACCGGCGGGCGACGGGAATCGAACCGTTTCTCGAGCGCTACACCGCCAACTTCGCGTTCTACGGTTCCGGAAAGGCGGCACTCTACGACGGGCTCGCGGGACTCGTCACCCCCGGCGAGAACGTCCTCGTTCCCGCGTACTTGCCGGACGCGGTCGTCGAACCGTTTCGCGACCTCGGACTCGAGCCCCGGTACTACCGCGTTCGGGAGACGCTCGCACCCGATCGCGCCGACCTCGCTGAACGGCTCGACGACGAGACGGCCGCGGTCGTGACGGTCGACTACTTCGGGTTTCCACAGCCCGAGCTCGAGGCGGTCGCGTCGCTGCTCGCCGACCGCGACTGCTATCACGTCGACGACAACGCGCACGCGCCGCTCAGCGTCGACGACGGCACGTTGCTCGGAACCCGCGGTCACCTCGGCGTCACGAGCCTCCGAAAGCTGTTGCCGATTCCGGACGGTGCCGTCCTCTACTGTAACGACGACTCGGTCGCCGCGCGACTCGAGCCGTTGTCGTTCGCCGGCGTCCGCGACCGGTTCGGGGTCGACGACTGCCGGTACGTCCTCGAGTCGCTCGCCGGCGATCTCCTCGGGACGAACGCGACGGTTCGCCGGGCGGTCGAGCGGCTGGTCGCCGAGCGAGCGGTGTCGGTCCCCGATCCGAAGGCGCGGTACGAGGCCGCGAAGACGCCGATGTCAAGACTCTCGGCGGCCGTCGTCGCCGCCGCCGATCCGACGGCGATCCGGCGCGCCCGTCGGACCAACTACCTCGCGTGGCGACGCTGCTTTGACTCCCGGTCCGGTGTCGAAGCCTATCACGAAACCCTTCCCGAGGGAATCTGTCCGCAGGTCTTCCCCCTTCGAACGGGGTCGCCCCAGCGACTGGTCGCGGCGCTCGAGCGGTGCGGGGTCGCCGCGCACACGTGGCCGCGACTCGCCGCGACCGTCCGCGACGATCCGGCCTACGCGGTCGCGCGGCGACTGGCTCGAGAGACCGTCGTCCTGCCGGTCCACCAGGGAGTCGATCCCATCGCGATCGAGGCCGTCGACGATCGACTCCGGCGGCGTGCCACGACCGCTAGTCGATCCGCGCCGCGGCGGTCAGTTCCCCGCGAACGTCGTCGCTGAGCGTGTAGGTCCGCTCGGTGGGCCGGTCGAGGACCCCTTCGGTCCGCAGTTCCGAGAGGAGACTCTGGACGGCGACCGTCGATCGATCGACCCGTTCGGCGAGGACCGCCGTCTCGAGGGGCCCGTCTCGAGCCAGGACGGCCAGCGCGCGTCGCCCGGTCGCCGCCGTACACTGAGACTGTCCGGCCGCCGTCTCGAGTCGGTCGTCGATCCAGTCGCCCTCGAACAGGGCCTCGAACGACGGGCGTTCGCTCGCGGTCGTCGTCCGCTCGTCTCGCTCGACTTCGTTTCGCTCGAACTCGTCCCGTTCGACCTCCGTCCGCCCGGTGTCGTTTCGCGTCGTCTCGTCGCGGTCGCTATCGCTCGTCGCCTCGTCCCGCTTCTCGAGTTCCTCGCGGATCGACGTGAACCCGAACTCGACCGCGTCACCGCCGGCGTGGACGATCTCGTCGTCCGACTCCGTCGGGGTCGTCTCGGGCTCGGGCTCGCTCTCCTCGAGTTCGCGAACGCGGTCCCGAAGCCGCTCGTTTTCCTCGCGGAGCCGTTCCACCGTTTCCGTTCGCGATTCGAGCGTCGTCTCGAGCGTCTCGATGCGTTCGTCTCGCTCCTCGAGTTCCGCCCGAAGCTCGTCGCGCTCGTCCTCGAGGTCGACGATCTCGTCGTGGAGGCGACGCAGTTCCTCGTCGCTGCCGCCGCCGAGTTCCGTTTGAACCGTCTCCTTCCGGGTCAGCGCGTCGGCCATCTGCTTGGCCGCCGACGAGACGTCCCGCGCCGACTCGAGTTCGTCCTCCAGGGTCTCGATCCGTTTCTCCTTCTTCTCGAGTTCGTTCTCGAGTTCGTTGATCCGGTCCTGTTCGCGCTCCTTACGCTCGGAGATGTTCTCGAGGTCGCCGACCAGCGCGTCCGAGACGGACTTCAGCTCGGGGCGCTCGAAGTCGTCGAGGCCGGGAGTCGCACCCGCGTCGAAGGTCCGCTTGCGGCGGAACTGGACCTTTCGGACATCGACCTCGGTCCAGTCGGTCTGGACGAACGCCTGCCCGTCGTTCAGTTCGGAGACGAGCTCCGAGTACTCGGTGTCGATGATCCGCCCGACGACCTTGGTGTCGTTGTCCCAGGTCAGCCGGTGCCAGACGAGCCAGTTGGCCTGCGTGATGAAGTCCTTCTTGACGTCCGCGGGCCGCTGGCTGATGCCGAGGATGCCAAGGCCGTGTTTGCGCCCGCGCTTGCTGATCTTGATCAACAGGTTCCCCGTCTCGCCGACGCCGCCGCCCTCGGGGATGTACTCGTGGACCTCCTCGACCACGAGCAGGAAGGGCTTCTTCATCTTCTTCTCCTTGACGAACAGCTGGCGGGCGATCTTGCGCAGCAGTTCGTCGGCCACCTCTTCGTCGAGGTAGCCCGAGACGTCTAAGATGATCGGAACGTTCTCCTCGAGCGCGAGGCTCGCCATCTGTTCGGCGTGTTCGGGCCCGATCTGGATGTCGCACTCCTCGTCGGCGCCGGCGTGGAGCATCTCGTACTCCTCTTTGAGCCCGTAGTACTCGCCGTCGGTGTCGACGATCAGGAGGGGAAAGCCCGCCTCGAGTAACTCCTCGGCGATGACCGACGCGGTGTTCGACTTCCCCGAGCCCGACTTGCCGGTCACGAACCCGCGGCCGGTCAGCAGTTCGACGACCGGGAGCCGCAGCTCCGATCCATCGTCGGTTTCGCCGACCAGAATCTGGCGCTGGTCGCTCACCAACGCATCACCTCGAGCGCGCGCGACGAATTCATATATGGGTACACTCCGAACACGGCACCTTGAATATTGGCCTCGTCCGGTGGATTCGGGTGTTTCTGCTGGATCGATCGCTGTGTCTCTTCACAGTTGAGACAGTGCACAACGTGTAGACCGTTTACACCGTGTGATACGTCTTTTGCGTGAACAAATCACACTCAACTGCTATCGACCCTCCCGTCGTGACCGACTGCATCCGCTCGAGTCGTGAGGTACGGCGTACTCTTCGGAAGAGTGGACAGTTTGACCAGTGATACATTCTAAACAGTGCATCGGGTGGTCTCGAGTTCGTCCGATATGAGCCGACCGCCTCGCGTTTCAGTTCAGGTTCCCGCCGTGAGAACACGGTGAATAATTTGTAGGACGTGTGCACCGTTAACGATTCTTCCACTGTCTACACTTCGTACGATGTCTAAACTGTGTGAGAATCATCGAAATACAGTAACGGCTTTTACAGCCGATATACTACTTGAAAACCGTCCCAGAACTACACCGTCTACACTTCGTCGGGTTATCTGAATCGGTACACCGTTCACACCGTATAGAATGTGTAGACTGTTTCCACTACTGTTAAGTTATCTTATCCGAATGATAGACGTGTTACTCGCCGCGTCCGATCGCGTCGATCTCGACCCATGACTGATCCGATGTCTCCACTGTGTAGACGCTTTCCACTTAGGGAAACGTTCGCACGGGCGGCTCCCACTCCCGTTCCATCCTCTCGACACCGTTCAAACTGTGCATACCGTTTGAACTGTGCTCGAGGTCCGAACCGTTTCGACTGCTTCCGACGTTCGGACCGTGGACGATCCGTCCCACGTCGACCGCGGAACGTCGTTCGCGGAATCCTGCTCGCACTGATCGGAGCCGCTAGCCCGCAGATTCAAGACGGTTTGCACATTCTACACGGTGTACACGGTGGAAGCGGTCTTCGACGTTCGAACCGTTCGCACCGCTCCCGCTCGAGATCGGCCGCGGCGACGGACCTTCCCACACATGACGACTGACACCCCACGCGCCGTCAGCGTCGCCCTGCAGAAGGGCGGCGTCGGCAAGACGACCCTCGCGATCAACCTCGCCGAACGACTCGCCAACCGCGACAACGACGTCCTGCTCGTCGACTTAGACCAGCAGGGCAACGCCACCGAAGGCGTCGGCCTGAGCGACGCCTACACGAGCGACGTCCATATCGGAGATATTCTCGAAGACGGCACCGAGACGACGCTCGGCGACGTGATCCGCTCGGCGGGCGCCTTCGACGTGCTACCGGCCCACGAGGATTTAGACAGCGTCGAGAACAGCATCCGCAGCGCGACCTTCGGCGAACTCTGGATCCGAAACGAGATCGTCGATCCGGTCCTCGGCGACACCTACGACTACGTCGTCGTCGACTCGCCGCCGAACCTCGGGCCGCTGGCCGACGCCTCGCTCATCTCCACCCAGAACGTCATCGTCCCGCTGCGGATGAGCGAACCCAGCGTCAGCGGCTTCGAGCGGATGTACACCCAGCAGATCGGCCCGATCCGCAAGGAGATCGACCTCGACATCATGGCGATCGTCCCCAACTCGCTGGCCGGCGACAACGAGGAAAAGCGTATCATCACCGACTTAGAGGAGTCCCAGTTCGGCGAGTTCCTGCCCCAGTTCGCCCGCTCGGAGCACTTCGACGATCCAGACTCGCCCGGCCCCGGCCTGCGCGAGCGGATCGCCTTCCGTCGGGCCTGGCGCGAGGGCGTCCCGCTCGCCGAATACGACCCTGACAACGACATGCTCGATCGTTTGGACGAACTCGCCGCCATCGTCGAGCGCGGAGGTGTCGCCGATGCCCGATGACAACCGCTTCGCTGGACTGAGCGATGCCGTCGAGGACGATTCAGACGAGGAATCGAGCGCCGAATCGGCGGCTGCCGAGTCCTCGAGCGAGGAGACCGATTCGACGACGACCGGAGACGATGCGTCTGCACCCGAATCCGAGACCGATGGCGACTCGAGCGCCGAGACGGCGGAACCCGATGTCGATGGCGATACCGCTGACGACGCCAGCGCTGATGACGCCAACACTGACGACCCGACGGCGTTCCCGTTCGACGCGACCGAGAAGAAGACGGTGTACGTCCGCCCGGAGACGCTCGCCGATCTAGACGACGCGCGCGCGTTGGTCGACGCGCAGTTGCGAACGGACCACGACGTTCGCGATCTGACCGGTCGCGAGTTCTACGACGCCGTCTTCCGGCTCGCGGCCGCGGACACCGAGGGCGTGATCGACGAGATTCTCGAGGCCCGCGAGGAGTAGCTACTCGTCGCCAACGCTCCCGTCGATCTCGTCATCCCCGTCGCTTGTGCCGTTTCCGTCCTTTTCATCGGTTTCATCGGCGTCGTCGGCTTCGGAACCCTCGTCGCGTTCGACGTTCTGCTCGCGGATCGTCATCCCCTTGCGGCCGAGGTGCTGGAGCTGTTTGCGGGCGAAGTCCTCCTCGCGGGTCCCTCGCGTCGCGAGCACGTAGACGAGCGCACCACCGGCGGGGCGCATCGTCCGCCCGGCTCGCTGGGTTCCCTGCCGTCGGGAGCCGCCGAGTCCCGAGGCGACGATCGCCAGATCGGCCGTCGGGAGGTCGATCCCCTCGTCGCCGACCCGCGAAACGATGAGGAGGTCCCGCTCGTTCCGCCGGAACTCATCGAGCAGTCGCCGGCGCTCGTGGTGGGGCGTCTCACCGCTGAGGAACGGAACATCGAGGGCGGCCGAGAGGTCCTTCCCCTGCTCTAAGTAGTCGACGAATACCAGCGCCTTCGAGTCGGGGTGGGCCGACAGCAGGTAGCGCACCTCGTCGACCTTCCCGCGATTCTTCGCGGCGATCCGGTACTTCTCCTGGCCGTCCGCGGAGGCGTAGGCGTTGCCCTGCTCGTCGTCACCCCACGGGACGTAGCGGATCTCGAGTTCCGGTTCGGCGACGAAGCCGGCCTCGAACAGCGCCTCCCAGTCGGTACCGATCGGCGGACCCACGAGGGTGAAGATCTCCTGCTGGCGGTCGTCCTCACGGATCGGGCTGGCAGAGAGGCCGAGTCGGTGTTTGGACTGCAAATGGGTACTTCGGCGGTAGACGTCCGACGGGACGTGCTGGCACTCGTCGAAGATCACCAGCCCCCACTCGCGGTCGTCGAACAGCGAGCGGTGGCGATCCATCCCCGCGATCTGGTAGGTCGCGATCGTCACCGGCCGGACCTCCTTGCGCCCGCCGTGGTACTGGCCGATCTGCTCCGGTTCGAGCGAGGTGTACTCGAGGATTGTGTCGGCCCACTGCCGGGCCAGATCGCGGCTCGGCACCAGAATCAGGGTCTCGCCGTCGACGTGAGCCATCGCCCCCATCGCGGCGACGGTCTTCCCGCTTCCCGGCGGCCCGACGAAGACGCCCTCGCCGGCCTCCGCGAAGCGGTCGACCCACGTTCGCTGGTAGTCTCGCAGTCGAACCTCGAGGTCGACGGGAAGCTCCTCGCCGGACTCGAGCTCGCGATGATCCTGCACCGGGTAGCCAGCCTCGTAGAGGATTCGCTTGATCGCGGCCTCCGAGCCCTCACGAACCCAGTCCTCGGTGTCAGATATCGGCGCGTGGACGTGTTCTTCGTCGAGTTTCTGCCGCGCGACGTTGCCCATAATCTCGGGACTCTTGGCCTCGAGGACGGTATAGCCCTCTTCGTGGGTCGTCAGCCGGAACTGGTGGGCCCGATCCCACTGGCTCCGGACCCACTCCTCGAGTCCCTCGGAGCGCTGGCCGAGCGCCTGGCGCATCGTCCGGGCCAGCGCCTCCCAGGAGTCGTGGGGCGCCTGCCAGATGTCCTCGGGCCTGACGACGTAGCGATACCCCTGCTCGCTGTTCCCGTCCGCGAGGTGGGCGAACTGGGCGAGTTGCGCGCGGGTAAACTGGTCCGGTCGATCGACGATTATCTCGCGGCGCTTCGGGAAGACGACGACGCGCTCCCGGTCCGTGAGGTCCTCGAGTTCGCTGGGATACCAGACGACGGGATCCGTTTCGACGGCGAGGCGCTGGACGGCCTCTCGGTCCGCGAGGAACTCGAGTTCCTTGCGGGCCCGTTCCTGAGTGATATCCAGAGCCCGGGAGAGTGCGGCGGCGGTGAGCACCGGTCGCCCTGCCTCCTGCGATGCGTCGTGAAAGTCCGCGAGCGTGAACTGCTCGTCGTCCTGCTCGTCTCCGGTGGGATCGCTGTCCCCGTCGGCCGCTGGATCCTCGGGTCGCTGGCTCTCGCCACCGGTCGCTTCCGAAGCACGTTCGTCGGTCACTGGCCGGTCGTAACGGCGGTGCGGGTAAACCGATTTCGTTCGACTCGATTGCGAATCGCGTCCGCCGCGACGGGAACTAGAGGAAGACGTCTATCAGTCCGACGGTCACCGCGTACAGCACCATCGAGGTCGTCAGGGCGCGGCCGACGTGGTAGCCGATCAGCGCCCGATCGACGCCGTGGCGCAGGGCGATCGAGAGCGGCAGCAGGATGAAACACAGCATGACGAGGTAGATCCCGATCACGATCGCGAGGGGTTCGGCGGGGAACGCGGCCGCGTCGACTTCGCTCGAGGTGAATACGTTCTGGCTGGCCATCATCGCGGCCATGCCGACGGTGACACCAGCGACCATTGGCGCGAAGTACGCGGCCGTGGCGTCGAGCGTTCCCGTCACCTTTGCGAGATTCCGTTTCGTCTCGGCTTCGACCTCCGATAGCTCCTCTAAGTGGTCGGCCATAGAGACGATCGCCCGTCCAGCAGGCTTGCCCTCCTTCGACGCGATCGCCAACAGCGCAGCCGTGCCTCGAGCGCGGGGACTGGGAACGTCCTCGAGCGCGCCGTGGGGGCCGAGGAACGCCGATTCGACGCCGATCTGGAGGCGTCGCTGCAGTCCGGCGGCGCGTTCGAAGACGGCGCCGGTCTCCCCCGGGACGCGGGTCGCCGCGAGGTCGACCGCCGACTCGACGGACTCGCCGTCGGAGACCTGCCGGCCGACGATGTAGAGGGCGTCGGTGAGGTGGTCCTCGACCTCGCGAACGTAGTGACGGACCGCGAGGATCGGGCCGTAGACGGCCAGCAGCGCGACACCGACCGCGAAGCCGCCGGCGACGATCGGCGCGAGATGTGCGGGGCCGACCGCGTCTACGATCGCGTAGACGCCGATCCCGGCGAGGACGCCCCACAGTGCCCGGAGCCACAGCCGGTCGGGAACGTCGGGATGGTCACGCCCGATCGTCGGCGGCGGAAACGCGACCGGTCGACGAACGAGTAGGTACAGCCCCGCGACGACCAGACAGGCTGGCAACACGACGTTGTAGAGGAAGACCAGGACCCAGATGTTGATCGAGACGCCGACCATCGGAACCGTCGGGACGAGCGCGATCAGCGCCAGCGGGATCATGATCCCGAACGCGAACAGCCCGGTCGTCAGCGTCCGAATCGAGGCCGTAAATTCCGCCATCTGGTTGCGTGTTCCGTCGAGAACCGCTGCGAGCGACCGATCGAGCGTCCGCTCGCGTTCGCCTGCCGGCGCGTCCTGGGCCGCCGCGAGCAGATGCGCCGAGCGCCGAAGCGCCGGGAATCGATCGGCCCACACCTCGGTGAACGAGAGTATCCCCGTCTCCGGCGTCCCGATCGAGCGGTCGATGTGTGCCGCGAGATCGGCGGCGAGCGGGCCCGTTCCGGTGTCGGCCGCGAACCGGACGGCGCTCTCGAGCGACGGCTGGACCTGCATGCGGAGGACGGCGCGACCGATGAGGTTCGGCGTCTCGCCGAGCGCTTCCGTCCGCCGGAACGCGGCCTGGAGACGCGGGAGCGACCGAACTGTGTAGATCGTCGCGACCGGCGCCACGAGAGTGAAAAACAGAACGAACGAGAGCGGCGCTCCCAGTGGGAGCAACAGGAGTGGCGGCACTACTGCTAAGATACCGGCCCCGTATCCCGCTCGAACGATCGTCTCGGCGTTGTGGGCTGAACCGACGAACGATAGCGCTTCCTCGAGGTCGTCGGACGGTTCGACGGCGGCGGGATAGAGTGTGGCGAGCGAACGAACGAGCGTCGCGCGCCAGCCATCGGGCGCGGTATCGGAGCGTTCGTCCGTAATTCCGGCGCCGTCCCTGATCTCCGTCGTGCCGACGCGGGAGACGGTCGCGGAGTCGGATGAACGAGCCATCGATTGGTCACCCGTCGTACTGCCGTTCGGCGCAGGCCGTGGCGACCTCGCGCGGGCTCGTCCGCCCGTCGGCGGCGAGCGCCGCCAGCTGGTTCGTTCGCGTCTCGAGCGCACGGCGAACGTCGGCGTAGGTCTCGTCCGGTCCGGCGAGTCGATCGACGAGTCGGCTCTCGCCGCGATCGATCCGGCCGGTCGGCGTGGCGACTCCGTCCTCGAGTTCGTACAGCGGTTCGAACCAGTGATCGGCGCCGTCACTGATGACCTCTTCGATGCGGGCGAGCCGCCGTCGTCGGCCCTCGGCCGTGCGCCGGGACTGAACGGTGACGATTAGATCCGTCGCGCCGAACGAGGAGGGCGCGACGCCGAGGTCGGAGACGACGCGTTCGTAGACCTCGCTGGCCCCGTCGCCGTGGATCGTTCCCAACACGGCGTTGGCGTTGGCACCGACTCGCATCGCCTCGTAGAGCACGCGGGCCTCCTCGCCCCTGATCTCGCCGACCACGAGCGCGCCGTCGCCAAGTCGAAGCGCGGTTCTGAGTGCCTCTGTCGGGGTGATCTCCGGCCCATCCTCGCTGCCGGTACGCAGCGCCTGCACGTTTCGCCCGACCGACTGGAGCGCGGCGACCGGGAGTTCGGGCGTGTCCTCGAGCAGGACCGTTCGCGTCTCGGGGTGCAGTTCGTACAACAGGGTCCCGAGCAGCGTCGTCTTTCCCGCGCCGCGGGTGCCGGCGATCAGGCCGGCGACGTTTCGCTCGACGGCGATCGAGAGGAACGCCGCTGCTTCCGCCGGCACCGTCCCGTTCGCGACGAGTTCGGGGAGCGTGAACCGATCGTCCGTTCGCTCCCGAAACGCGAAGGCGACGCCGTCAGCGACGGGATCAGTGACGCCGGCGACGCGGACGCCGGTGCCGTTCTCGAGGACCGCCGTCGCGTCGACCGTCGGATTCGCACGCGAGAAGGCCCGGCCGCTCGTCCGTCGCACCCGGGACGCGAGCGCGCGTGCGCCCTCGGACGTCAGATAGACGTTCGTCGCCATCGACTCGCCGTCGACGACGACGCGGAGCGGGTTTCGATCCACGGGCGACGTCACGTAGACGTCCGAAAGCCGGGGATCGGCGAACAGGTCCTCGAGAATTCCGTACCCGCTCGTATGCTTCGTCAGAATGTCCATCTCCAGTGAATCGGCCGGACCGTCGGTGACGTGTTCGATCGCCCGCGGGGCCGCGCGTTCGCCGTCGACCACGCCCTCGGCGACGGCCTCGTAGCCCTCGAGGAGACGCGACCGTTCGGTCGCCGAAAGGGTCAGATCGACGACGTCGAGCGCGTACTCCGTGACGCCGCCGGGTCGGTCGTAGATCCGCACGTCGCTGCCCGTCTCGAGCGACCGACCGTCCCGCAACCGCGTGTCGTCCGGGATCGTCGGATCGATCCGGTAGTGGCCGATCGTGAGTCCGACCGTCGGGGACAGCACTGCATCGTAGTTCTCGATCCCTCGTGCGACATCGACGAGCGTCGATTCGCGAACGATGTCGGTATCGACGCCGGTTCGCGGTCCGAGTTCGTCGGCGATCGCGAGCGGATCCCGCCGTGCAGTCGCGAGCAACGCTTCGTTCCGGTCTCCCAGTCGGTCGACGAACTGCCCGGCCGCGGCGAGCAGTTCGACGCCGCGGCCGCGATACTGGTACTCGAGGCCGTTCGTTCGAACGACGATCTGGCGGGCATCGCGGTCGGTCAGCGCGTCGACGGCCGTCCGGCGACACGCGAGCGCGGTCGCGAGGTCGCCGTCGCAGTCGCCGGCGTCGAGGACGAGGGTCTCGCCCGTTGTGGCGACGCCACACGAACACGCGTCCGGCGGCTCGGCGTCGCCGAATCGCTCGAGGCTGTCGAACACGCGATCGACGCCGAATCCGTCGATAACCGATCGAAGGCCGCCCGCGGCTCCGTCTCCCGTCATGGAGGCCACTGGCCGCGCATTCCGGTATAAACTCACGCCCGCTGTGCGACGACAACTGGATCGTCGCTCGCGTCCGTTTCCAGCGTCAACACGAGCTCTCGTTCCCCGGCACCGTCGAGTTCGACTGGCTCGCTACCCGTGGCGTCGAGCCAGACGATCCGCTCGTCGATGGTGGCCGTCCGGGTCGTGCCGTCCTCGAGGACGTACCGCGCGGCGCTGAAGTCACCGTCCTCGTGCGGGACGACTTCGAAGTGGTCGACGCCCGCCGTCATCAGCGACCGTTCAGGCAGCGAGACGGTGACGACTCGCTGCGGATCCGGATGCGTGTCGGGCGTGGGATCGTCGTTTGAGACGAGCGACGTCGCCGCTCGGTCGAGGTCCTCGATACCCGCATCGAGCGTTCGTTCGGTGTTCATTGCGGCACCGTACTCGAGCGCGGGGACGGCGGCCGCAAGCAGCGCGAGCGCGAGCACGGCCGCGAGGACGTAGCGGATCACGGCTCATCTGGCCGCCCCTTCGTACGTAAACCGTCGGTCTGTAGTTTAAGTGCGAAGCCGGGACCAGAGGGCGTATGGTCTCGGACCGACCGGCGGCGGATGCCGCCGACAGGACGCATCGCTCGCGGCTTTCGTTCGGCGGGGACGACCGCGCGATCGAAGGCCTCCCGATTCGGCTGGTCATCGCTCTGGTCGTCGGCGTCGCCGCGCTGGCGCTCATGCTGAACATGCTCGGCGGCATCGGCGACGTCGGCGATACGGAGGTATCCGTCGAGATCGAAGACGAACTCGTCGAGGCGGACGCGACCGGGACGGACGGCGAGGTCAAAGTCTCGGTCATCGACGAGAACGGTAACAACGTCGAAGACGCGAGGGTGATCGCGACGGCCGGTTCGGCACAACTCGACGGCGTCGTCGAAGCCGAGACGGGCAACGGGACGGGTCTCGAGGACCACGAGGCGCTCCTCGAGTTCGACGGCGACCAGAGTCTCCGTGCCGATCAAGATATCGGGACGCTCGAACTCGAGGTGATCCCGCCGTCGGACAGCAACTACATCGATGAGCAGCCCAACCCCGAAATCCGCGTCGCATCGGACTTCTAAGACACGAGAACGGCGGACACGGTGGTGTGGTGACCCCGCTACCGCGTCGGCGCGCCGTTCTCTCGCGCCGCCTCGAGATGCCGGCGCTCGATGACGACCTCGTCTGCGCGTTCGTTGGCGTCCTCGGGGTCGTACTGCCCGGCGACCTCCCGGATCGCCTGCATCGAGGCCGTTCGAACGAGCGCCTCGAGATCCGCGCCGGTGTAGCCCTCGAGTTCGCCTGCCAGTTCCGCGACGTCGACATCGTCGGCCAGCGGCTTGCCGCGAGTGTGGACCGCGAGGATCTTCTCGCGGGCCTTGCGGTCGGGTTCGCCGACGAAGACGTGGGTGTCGAGTCGGCCGGGACGGAGCAGGGCGGGATCGATCTGGTCCTTGCGATTCGTCGCGGCCAGCACGACGAGGTTGGGGTTCTCGCGCATCCCGTCGAGCTCCGTCAGCAGCTGAGAGACGACTCGCTCGGTGACTTCGTTGCCCTCGCCGCGGGCGCTCGTGATGGCGTCGATCTCGTCGAAGAAGACGATCGACGGAGCAGATTGGCGGGCGCGCTCGAACACCTCGCGGATCGCCTTCTCCGATTCCCCGACGTAGCGGTCGACGATCTCGGGGCCGTCGACGCGGACGAAGTTGACGTCGGTCTCGCCCGCGAGCGCACGTGCGAGCAACGTCTTTCCGGTCCCCGGCGGCCCGTGGAGGAGCACGCCCGACGGCGGCTGGGTGTTGGTTTCCTCGAACAGCCGGTCGTAGGTCAGCGGCCACTCGACGGACTCCCGAAGCAGCTGTTTGGCCTCCTCTAAGCCGCCGACGTCCGCGAAGTCGGTGTTCGGCGATTCGGCGACGTACTCGCGCATCGCGGAGGGTTCGATCGAGGCCAGCGCTTCGTCGAAGTGACGCTTATGGACCGTCGGTTCCCGATTCCATTCCGCTCGCTCGTCGCTTTCGGTCGGCCGCCCGCGGATCGCCGCCATCGCGGCCTCGCTGACGACCGAATCGAGGTCCGCGCCGACGAACCCGTGCGTTCGACGGGCGAGCGCGTCGACGCTGACGTCGTCGGCCAGGGGCATCCCGCGGGTGTGGACCTCGAGGATCTCCCGGCGACCCTCCGCGTCGGGAACGCCGATCTGAATCTCGCGATCGAAGCGGCCGCCCCGCCGGAGCGCGGGATCGATCGTGTCGACGCGGTTAGTCGCGCCGATGACGATCACCTCGCCGCGGGCGTCGAGGCCGTCCATCAGCGTCAGCAGTTGGCCGACGATCCGGTTTTCGGCGTCGCCGTCGTCGTCGCGCTGGCCGGCGATGGAGTCGATCTCGTCGAAGAAGATGATCGTCGGCGCGTTCTCCTCGGCGCGCTCGAACACTTCGCGGAGCCGTTCCTCGCTCTCGCCCTTGTACTTCGACATGATCTCCGGCCCGGAGACCGTCTCGAAGTTGGCGTCGACCTCGTTGGCGACCGCGCGAGCGATCAGCGTCTTCCCGGTGCCCGGCGGGCCGTACAGGAGGACGCCCGAGGGCGGATCGACACCGAGCCGGCGGAACAGCTCGGGCTCGGAGAGCGGGAGTTCAATCATCTCTCGGACGAGCTCGAGTTCCTCGTCCAATCCGCCGATGTCCTCGTAGGTGACGCCGGAGGTGGGTTCCGTTGGCGCGGTCGCGGCCGTACCGTCCGTCGCCGAACCGCTCGTCCCCTCATCGCGATTTCGTCCGTCGCTCCGGCCGGTCCTCGAGGCCCCGCCGCTTGCTCCTGTGTTGCCGCCCACGATTCGGACCGTCGTCGTGCTCGTGATACGGACGTCGCCGTCGGGGTCGGTATCGGTGACGCGGAACGGCTCCTGATCGACGCCCTCGATCCGGATCTGTTCGCCGGCTCGCACGGGCCGGTTCCGGAGCGTCTTGGTCGCCTCGCGTTCGGCGGCCGCTACCTGGTCGTCCGTCAGCGTCGGCGGCGGCGTCAGCGTGACGCGCTCGGCCTCGGCGATCGTCGACGTATCCTTCGTGCGAACGGTGACCGTATCGCCGACGTGGGCGCCGGCGTTCGCGCGCGTGTCGCCGTCGATCTGGATGACGTTTTCCGGAACCGACGGATCGGCCGGCCACATCTTCGCGACGGTCGCCGTCTGGCCGTCGATGACGACCGTATCACCGCTCAACACGCCGAGTTGGCGCCGCGCCAGCTCCGGGATCCGTGCGACGCCACGCCCGGCGTCTCGCTTTTCGGCGGCCCGAACCGTCAGCGAAACGCCGTCCGAATCCGACTCGCTCATGACGTGCTCTTTCGCCCGCGTCGCCTTGAGAATTGTCCTGTCAATCGACGTTGAAATCGGTACCGTCGTCGGGTCGGCGGTCGTCCCCGCTATAGCGCGTTCTCGAGCAATCGATCGATTCCCCGGCGAAGACGCTCGGAAGCCGACGGTCCCGAAATCCCCAGTCGCTCGCCGATCTCCTCGGTCGAGGCCTTCCGCGGTACCGCGAAGTAGCCCGCATCTCGGGCGGCGACGAGCGCCTCGTACTGTTCCCGCGTGAGGCCGAAGGGTGGATCGTCCGCCGTCGATTCCCGGGTGAGGCGCTCGAGCTGGAAGGACGCGCCCCGATCGACGCAGAACGTGCGGAACTCGGCCAGCGCCTCGCGGTCGGGGAATCGGGCGCGTCCCCACCAGCCGTCGACGGTCACGATGCCGGCCAGCGGCGTGGTGCCGAGTTCGACGTACTTCCGGTAGATCGGGACCGGCGGATCACGCAGTTTGATCCGGTAGAGTGTGCTCCCGCTCGATTTGTCCAGTGGAAGTTGCTCTGCAACCGTGGGGTCGTTGGCCAACGCGGCGCCGAATTCGCCGTCACGGTCGTCGACGACCCGACAGAGGACGGCGGGTCGGTCGGGATCGACGACGAGGATGCGTTCGATGTAGACCGTGATCCCGGGGACGGCCGCGACCGTGTCCGTCAGCGGGAGATCGAGCGACGTCAGCCGGAACTCCGCGATGAGTCCCATGGGATCACGTTCGTCCGGTACGACTTAAACACCCTACTGTGTGAGATACAGCCTCATCGGAATTCCGAGCGTACACTCGTATGGAAATGTCACGCGAGACACAGCCCGGGATGCGACTTGATTCGTCGACGCGTTCCCATCGTTACTACCGGAACGCCGTCGAGAAGCACTGGGATCCCCACGAGATCGATCTCGAGGCGGACCGTGAGGGCGCCACCGACCTTCCGGACCCGGCGTTCGAGGGGCTGAAACAGTCGCTGGCGCTGTTCGGCGCCGGCGAAGAGTCGGTAACCGAGGATCTGGCGCCGCTGGCGGTCGTCCTCGAGGACATCGAGGACCAGCTGTTCATCACGACCCAGCTCTACGAGGAGTCGAAACACACCGACTTCTTCGACCGCTACTGGCGGGAGGTGATCCACGCGGAGGAGGAGCGCCGCGGCCAGGAGCTATCGTCGCCGGCCGACGAGAAGTGGTTCAACGAACCCTACGACGAGCTGTTCGAGCGCAACGAGCGGGCGATGGTCCAGCTGCTCGAGGAGGACACGCCCAAAAACCGCGCGAAGGCCCACTGTCACTACCACCTAACGATCGAGGGCATCCTCGCGCAGACGGGCTACTACGGGCTGACCCTCGCCTACGGGGAGCAAGAGCCCGATCTTCCCGATCTACCGGGGCTGGTCGAGGGGCTCAAACTGGTCCGCAGCGACGAGGGGCGCCACGTCGGCTTCGGGATGGCCCAGCTCAAGTCGCTCGTGATCGACGGCGAGGTCGACCCCGACGTGCTCCGTGACACGGTCGACGAACTGGTGCCGCTCGTCCAGGACAGCCTCGCCGGAGAGGGCGGGGCCAGCACCGAGGAAGGGCCCGGTCCGAGCCCGTCGGACCTCGCCGAGTACGCGTATACCAAACACGAACAGCGCATGCGACAGATCACGACCGCGAGCGCGAAGATTCCGGACGTCGAAGAACTGACCGAACTCGACGCCTAACGCCGCCGGTAACGGCGTTCGATCGGTGAACTGGCTCGGTTGGTCGATCCTGTATTCTTAATTCGGTTCGCCGCGAAGTATCCGCCATGGGCTCTCGTCACTGGCTGTACTTTGGCGGCTTCGTCGTCAGCGGGATTCTACTGGTCGGCGTCGGATTGATGGCACTCTTCGACGCGCTCTCTGTGCTTTCCGGGGGCGCGACCTACAGCGAGGAGGTCCTCCTGCTGGCGATGCTCGGGGCGGCCGCTGAGTGGGTCGTGATCGGTCTCGTTCTCGGGCTACTCGCGCTCGTGTTTCTGGCCGCGACGGTCGTCTCCGTGCTCCGGGACAAATCGCTCCCTCGAAGCGATCGACTGGTGTCGATCGTCGAGCGCCTCGAGCGAGAGTACCCGATCCTGCGGCAGTTCGACGTCTCGGAGCGAGTCGAGCCGACGACCGAGGATCGCAGACAGGAACTCAAAGAGCAGTACGTCGCGGGCGACATCAGCGAGGCGGAGTTCGAGCGCGAGATGCAGCGACTGCTGGACGACGACGACGCCGCGGACGCGCAGTCGCGGTCGGGAACCCACACGAGCATCGAAATCGACGCCGACGAGCATCGAAACTGATTCGCATCCCGTCGACGAGACGCTCGTCTCTCGGCGCGGGAGAATCAGCCGCCGCCCGACCGAATTCGGAGAAACGCATTTTGTCGTTCGCGGTGACTCCTCCCGTATGGTACTCCAGACGGAGCGCGACGACGCGACTTGGTGGGAGTGCGAGACCTGCGGGCTGCTGTTCGACGAGAAGTCGGACGCCACCGAACACGAGAACCACTGCGACGACTCCGACCCGTCGTACATCCAGTAAGCGACCGGCGTCGACGCTCGATGGCGGTCACTCGAGTCGAACGTGTGATTTGAACCCGAGAGTCTGGAATAGGTCGTTCAGCGGCACACGTGTTATTGTGGAGATGACTGCAGCTCGAGCTCGATGGCGACGAACGGAGAGCGGTGACGAACGAAGAGCGAGAACGGCCGGAGGCGCGGAGCCGGTACCTGATGCGTGCCGCCTGCACGGGGTGCAGGCGTGCTTTCACTGGTCCGGGTCCCGTTCGGCCTCGGATATCGATTCCTCGGTCTCGGCGACGAGCGCTCGTCGGGCGGCGTCGATGTGATCCAGTGCCGTCTCGAGCCGAACGTCCTCGGTTCCGGATTGGCCCCCGTCGTCATCATCGTCTTCGTCGCTGTCGACCGACCGATCTCGGTCGTCCTGTGTTCCGGCCTCGTACTGCCGACTGCGAACGCGGTTTACGCTCTCGAGGGCGTCGATCATGTGCTCGATGGCCTCGTCTAACGGACCGTCGTCTTCCGTCGGTTCACAGACAATGCCCTGTAGCTCCTCGAGCAGACGCGGATTGTACTCTTGGAGCAGCTCGACGTCTTCGTCGATGTTCTCGCGGATCCGTCGGCGAACCCTCGAGACGGCCTGATAGTGGTCGCTGTCGTCCGCATCACCGGCGCGGGCGAGGTGCCGTCTGTCGCGGTCCGTCGTCAGCGCACGCCCGTTGGTTACGTGGGGGATGTCCTCGGGCTGGGGTACCATCACACCTACGATAGCGCTCGAACGTGTTGAGAGTACTCTTCCCCTATGGGATAACGTTGCCAGAAATGGAACTGTATTGATCTGATGGGATACCGTTATCAAAAGTGGAAATGTGTCGCTATGAGGTAACCCGCGATTGGTTACGAATAGTAGCGGTTGAAACGGCAAACGGTTATCCCGGCTCCCGATTCTCGAGAGCAGTCGCTCGGAGGTAGGCGCTGAGAACAATCACCAGATAGCACACGTAGTACCGCTGACCCGAAAACCGGAATCACGGCGATCCAACACGGGGCCCAGTGAACGCACTTTTACGCGTGTCTGATCCAGACTACTGGTACTCACGCGATACGTTTTCCTCGCTAATCACGTAGCGGAATACTCAGCGAGCCGCCACTCGTCACTGCGGCCGGAACAAATACGCGACATCGGCCGCTGAAACGGTGCTACCGATCGTTTACCTCAGTACCGCGCACGCTGAACGTAGCGTTCCGTCCGAAATCAACTCAGCCGTCTCAGTTGCCCTCGAGCGCTATATCGAAACGTCTCGCTAGTAACGAACTGCAACTGAACCAGTATGGAGGGAACCATAAATCGGCCCTTCCCACCGATCGAAATTATCGGCCCGGTTACGACGCGGTTTGCCGCCTTCGACGATCGCTCGTGTCTGGGCCCGTGTCTAATTACCGAGATCAAGTTACTTTCCCTAGAATGAATAAACGTCGTTAAATTTCATCGAATCTTCCCGGATTTATTCACCCAATCGGGAATAGTTAGTATGTAGAATTGATATCTTGAAACGATTGTAACAGTTGTAGCCGACGGTTGTAACGATTGTAGCCGTTAATACAGATCCTCAAAGTGGCCTCTGACGGGCGGAACTCGCCCGAGAATGACAATGACTGAAGACAAGAAAACCAGCGACCGCCGGGGTATCCTCCGAACCGTGGGGACGGCGAGTCTCGCCGCGATCGGATTCACCGGCGCCGCTTCGGCAAGTGGAAAGGACGACTACGAAAAGAAAACGCCGCCCGGTCACAAATCGAAGCAAAGCGGGGAGCGCGGTAATAAAAAGGCCAGCAAGAGGGGGAGAGGCAAAAAGAAGGGCCACAAGCCGAAGAAGAAGCGCGGTAAAGGCAAGGGTCACAAGAAGAAGAAGAAGAAGAAGAAGAAGCGCGGTAAGGGCAAGGGTCACAAGAAGAAGAAGAAACGCGGTAAAGGCAAGGGTCACAAGAAGAAGAAGAAACGCGGTAAAGGCAAGGGTCACAAGAAGAAGAAGAAACGCGGTAAGGGCCACAAGAAACACGGAGACTACTAAAAGCAGAAAGAGGTGGGGGACGATTAGAATCGATGGATGACGCTCTCTAACAGGACTCCTCGCTATTGAGGAGATCTCGTTTCTCTTTTACCGGATATTAACGTCCGCACCGTTTCGATGGGTAGCGACGAGCGTGCCGACTCGTACTAACAGCTGTTGACCCGACGGAGAGTCGTTCAGACTCCGGAAAGTTCTGCCAATGTGGATCAGTCCCGGAGAAAAGCCGTCATCGAACGAGAACGAGGAGCATCTCACAGCGCGCCCGATACCGAACGCTCCGTTACTCGAGTCGGTCGCGATGGTCGGCAGCGAGTTCGCGGGCTTGCTCGAGCGTGTGGGTTTCGGTCCACCGCACGCGGTCGGCGTCGCCGTAGGCCAGTGCCGTCTTGAGTTCGTCGCGGAGGACGCCGTGGTCGACCGCCTGGACCGTCCCCGACCCGTCGCCGAACTCGTAGACGCCGGGCCGATCGGGCGCGCTCGAGACCGCGTCCCGGTTGAGGTCCCGCCAGGGTTTCTGTAGCGGCATCGCTTAGCCCCAGTTCGTGCCGGAGCCGTTATCATCGGTCTCGGCGTCGGTAGTATCCGTACCGTCGTTTCCGTCCACGTCTCCGTCGCTCGAGTCGACGTGTTCGACGAGTTCGTAGGCGTGTTCGCTCATCTCGTCCTCGGCGAAGACGAACACGCGGCCGTCGACCGCCGAGAGGTCGGCCTCGACGCGGATCGAGTAGCCCTCCGTGGCGACGGTGACGCCGGGGAACAGCTCCTCCTCGTCGTCGCGCTCGAGCATCACGCGGCCGACGCCGGTCGACTCGAGGATGTCGTCGTGGGTGTTGCGGTCGTTGACGTAGGTCATGACGCCCTCGACGCCGTCGGGGTCGGTCACGAGGACGTGCACTTCCTTCCCCGGCGGCGTCGTGATCGCTCCCTCGACGGGTTTCGGTGGACCGTGATAGAAGACGTCCCGACCGTCGAGATATTCGACGACGACGCCGCCCTCGACGAAGTCGACGGCAATCGTGCTGGGTGCGACGTTGTTGCGCGCGCTCATTGGTCGCTCGTTCGGGCGGATCCCGGAAAAGCGGTCGGTTCCGTCGTCGATCCGTTGCTGCGAGACGCGGGCCGATGGCTCTCGTCGGAACGACCGCGTCCGTGACCTCGAGGCGGCGGGAGCCCGCAGATCCGACGAACCGTCAGCCGTAAGTACGCGGTCTGAGAGAGTATGCCCATGGACGGCCGCGCCGTCGCCCCAGCAGCCGGAACGGTTCTCAACGCGCTTGCGACCGGGACCGGCTCGGCGTTTGCGATCGACCTCGAGACGACAGCTACCGTCGAACTCACCGATGACGGCGAGATCGACGCCGAAATCACCGGGCAGCCCGACGCCGACACGACGCTCATCAAGCGCTGCGTCGCGATGACGCTCGCCGAGCACGCCGACGCGGCGGGCCTTGACGCATCGACCGTCGGCGCTCGAGTTCGAACGGACAGCGAGGTGCCGATGGCCGCGGGGCTGAAGAGTTCCAGCGCCGCGGCGAACGCGACCGTGCTCGCGACGCTCGACGCCCTCGAGATCGCCGACACGGTCGACCGGATCGACGCCTGTCGCCTGGGCGTCCGCGCGGCCCGCGACGCCGGCGTCACCGCGACGGGCGCCTTCGACGACGCCAGCGCGAGCATGCTCGGCGGCGTCACCGTCACCGACAACACGACCGACGAACTGCTCGCCCGAGAGACGGTCGACTGGGACGCGCTCGTCTACACGCCACCCGAGCAGTCCTTCAGCGCCGATGCCGATATCTCGGCCTGCGAGCGCGTCGCGCCGATGGCCGACCTCGTCGCGGAACTCGCTCTCGACGGTCGCTACGGCGAGGCCATGACCGTCAACGGCTTCGCCTTCTCGGCCGCCCTCGAGTTCCCGACGGGACCGATGGTCGACGTCATGCCCGACGTTGCGGGCGTCTCGCTGTCGGGGACGGGACCGAGCTACGTCGCCGTCGGCGAGCGATCGACGCTCGAGGCGGTCCGAGACCGGTGGGACGACCGAGACGGAACGACACGATTACTGACGACGCGAACGGACGGAACACAAACGACATGACTCGCAACTCCGAGACAGCCACGGACGGTGGGACAGAGAACCGAATCCCTGACGAGATGAGCCTCGACGAACTGCGCGAGGAGATCCAGACGATCGACCGCGAGATCGTCGAGTTGATCGCCCAGCGCACCTACGTCGCCGACACCATCGCCCAGGTCAAAGACGAACAGGGCCTGCCGACAACCGACGAGAAACAGGAACAGCAGGTGATGGAGCGGGCCGGCGAGAACGCCGAACAGTTCGACGTCGACGCCAACCTCGTGAAGGCGATCTTCCGACTGCTCATCGAACTGAACAAGGTCGAACAGCGAGAGAACCGGTAGTTCGTTCCGGTAGGTCGCGTCACGGATTCCAGCTACCTGAACAAGTTCACCAAAGAGATCAGAGATCGCGCTAAACGCGTATATGAGTGCATCTACCGCTTGATTAGTGATCGGGTTTCCTCTGGTCGCTGTTCAGTTAGTTCGCCAGAGACGAATAGTTGCAGACTCTATAATTTGATTCACTGCTGTGTGACAAGGAAATACGATTCCATCGGAAAGACGACACCTTCATCGTCGGTGTAATCCTCCAGCGCACTCCTGACTTCTTCAACCAGAGTTTCTCGGACTTCCGATTCGACGTTTCCGAGTGGCTCCGATAGCGGTGAGCTAGCCGCCTCTCGGCGAACGAACTCCTCTACCGAGGGATAGCGCATTGAGCCGATTTCGATGGTGAGCGACCATTTATCGAACCCCGCGTCCCGTGCGAGAGTACCGAGGTCGTCCCCGTTCCATTCAGGGAACGGCGAGCGCATCATTGCCTCGGCGTCGTCACCGACGTGGCTCTCTAGCGCTTTGGCGAGTTTGACGTATCCGGGATTGTACTCAAGCGGACGCCAGACGCTCACCGCGATGCGCCCGCCCGGACTCAACACGCGGTGCATTTCCTGAAACGCGGTTGGGGGTTCAGTAACGAACTGGAGCGCCTGTTGACAAAGGACGACATCGAAGGTTCCGTCGGAAAACGGAAGATCGGTTGCGTCTCCGTGTCGCCATTCGACCTCCAGTCGGCTCTCCGCAGCGGTCGTCTCGGCGACTTCCAACATCTTCTCATTGATGTCCAGACCCACCACGGTTCCCGCGCCACCTACTCGGTCGGCAACACGTCGTGCCACGATGCCGGTGCCACAACCCACGTCCAGAACCCTGTCATCGCTCTCTAAGTCGACTTCGTCGATAAGTCGCTCGGCCCACGGCGCGAACATGGCGGGAACGAGATACCGCTCGTATGCTTCAGGGGCACTCTGTTCAAGTTGCCATCCAGCCGTTTCGCGTTCTCGTTTAGCCATGCTGTGACCACGTGTCAACTACCTCGGCACTGGATATGAAATAGCTAGTGTGAAGACGGTGATTTTCATAGGTTGAGTACGGTAGACGAGCTGATTTCAGCAGATAGCATGGTGGATCTCACTAGTTCCATAGCCGTCTCGGGCGCTGAATTCAAAAATGACCTCGCGGCAACTGACGAAATATTCGAGGGCATCCGCTCACGGGTCCGTCTATTTGCGGGAATCGCTACCTGGTCGCTGCGTCACGAGAATCAGCGTCGTTAAATCTTCAGCTGATGGGAGTCGCGTGCTGCATACAGAGGATGAACTCAGCACAGATCACTATCTCTATCCGGAGTTGAATATATGAATCAGCCGTCACGTACGACTGCGTATTGAAGGGACGCTGGAAATGATAGAGTGACCAATCGCAGGTCGTTAGTTCTCTCACCGGATGAATGCGAGTACTTCTTCCGTGAAGCGGTCTGTCGCGGTGAGCATCGCCTCGTGTGCGTGCCCATCGAAGGTACTGATCCGGCTGTTCGGGAGCGCGTCGTGAATCGGGCCCGTCGCATCTTTCAAGAACGGAGGGCTCTCGCTGCCGGACAACAGCAACGTCGGCGTCGTCATGTCGGCGAACCGGGCTGCATCGAACTCGTACTCGCCGACCGCTGATAAGCTGCGGGGCCAGACATGTGCCGCGTCCACGAGGTCCTGCCAGTCCGGGGCCGAGCGTTGCGCGTCGATTTCCTTCGGCGTGGATTGGGCGATCTCTTGCAGGAACAGAACGAGCACCTGTTCGTTTTCACCGTCGTCCAGCAGCCGTTCCATTTCCGCGAGCACCTCATCGGAGTCGAGTTCGTAATCGTCGAACGTAATGGGTGGCTCGTACAGGATGAGTTTATGTAGGTTATCGGTTCGCAGGGCCGCTTCAAGCGATAAGAGTGCTCCCGATGAGTGCCCAAGGAGAGTTACAGGTTCGTCGATCGCCTCAACGACCGTAGCCACGTCCTCGAACTCCCGTTCCAGATCATACTCGTCGGCGTCACCGGAAGCGGATGCTTCCGGTTGGCCAGCCGAGCTTCGCTCGGCGACGTCGCCGCTCTCACCGACACCACGACAATCCATCGCATAGACCGTGCAGTGGTCCGCGAAGGTGGCACGGACGTCGGATAACTCCCAGAACCTGTGGTCACAGACACTTCCGTGAACGAGCACGAGCGGTGGCCCGCTCCCCGTCCGTTCGAAGGCAATCTCAGTCCCGTCTGCGGACGTGACTGTTTCCATCTCCTCTCCCGTGTCTGGTGGCGTTGCTTCTGCCATGGGTGGTTCACCCTCATTCCTCTAAGAGACGTAATCACATAGAGTCATCTTGTGAAAAATCGCCACGGTCTGAACAGGAGGCACGACCCGCTTGAGTCGAGCAGCGGGAGAATCGGTAGTTGAGAGACCGTTTTTAGACGCCGTCTCGGGTGTGACGATAGATCCGATCTCGAGGAGCGAGCGTCGCCGCTAATCGTCACTCGGTACCGGCCCCGTCTCGCTACTCCACGAGCCACTCGAGAAGTCGACCCCGCCGTTCAGATGACCGACGAGCGTCGCGACGGCCAGGTCGCCGGTGACGTTGGTCATCGTTCGCAGACGGTCGAGCAGCGGATCGATCCCGGCGATGAAGCCGACGACCTCGACGGGGAGTCCGACCTGTGTCAGGACGAGCGTCATCAGGATCAGGCCCGCACTCGGGACGCCCGCGGTTCCGATCCCCGCGAGGACGGCGATCGAGACGACGGTGAGTTGTTCGACGAGCGTCAACGAGGCGCCGACGACGTTCGCGGCGAAGACGGCGACGATACCCAGGTACATGCTCGTTCCGTCCATGTTGATCGTCGCGCCCAGCGGGAGCGAAAAGCTGTAGATTCCCTCGTTAACGTGGAGGTTCTCGTCGGCGTTCGACATCGACACCGGCAGCGTCGCACTCGAGGAGCTGATGCTCAGCGCCGTCACTAGCGCGTCCTTGATTCCGGCGAGGAAAGCGATCGGCGACTGCCGGGTCAACAGCAGGATCATCACGCCGAGGTAGACGACGGTGATGTGGATCGCGACGCCGAGGACCAGCGTCAGCGCCAGCATCGCGAAGGTGGTGAAGACGTCGACGCCGGCCTCGGCGAACGCGACGGCCATGAGCGCGAAGATGCCGAGCACGCCGTACTCCATGATCCCCCAGACGAGCGTGAACAGCGCCTCCGAGCCCGCTTCGGCGAGATCGAAGAACGTCTCGACGCCGTTTCTGACGCTCTCGTCGGTGGTGCGTTCGCGGAGGAGAACGAGCGCGAGTCCGAAGACGATCACGAAGAAAATCGTCGCCAGGATATCGCCGGACGCCATCGCGTCGATGGGGTTCTCCGGGACGATTCCGAGAAAGACCTCGCCGAAGCTCGGCGCCTCTTCGGCTTCGAACTCCGCGTTCGACAACGTCAGGCCCGCCCCGGGGTCGATGAGGTTCGCGACGGTTAGCCCGATCGTGATCGCGATCACCGTGGTGAGCATGTAGATCGCGACGACCTGCCCGCCGATCTTGCCGAGCGACGTCGGAGAGAGTTGCTTGATCCCCATCAACAGCGTGAAGATGATGATGGGGACGACGATCATGCTCAGCAATCGAACGAACAGCTCGCCGAGCGGCTCGAGCACGGTCGCCGGTTCGCCGACGACGAGGCCGACTACCGACCCGAGGACGAACGCTGCGCCGATGCGGTAGACGATTGGTACCGAACGATACCGGTTCCAGCCCCGACGGATGGATTTTGTTACCATTGTCCATACTTTTTAGACACTATCGTGTGAAACGGTTCACCACGCAACATCCGGGCGTATAGGGGAGGGTCCACTCAACAGCTATTAGGACAGTTCGCAGCCGGTGGCTGGAGCCACTTCGATCGGACTACACTTCTCCGGAGGGGAGTTTTTCGTGCGGGCGCTCGGTCGTCGGCTCGTCGTCGACGGACTCGAGAACGGCCGTCGTGTTTTCGAAGCTCGGGGCCTGATCGAGCGTTTCGTAGTTGTTGTACCTGGTGGCCGTATACTCCTCGTACAGCCCGGCTTCGAACGCCTCTCGTAACTCGAGACAGTGATCGCGGACCGTTCGCTCCGGCTCGAAGTCCAGCACCGATCGGATCCTGTCGAACGCGACGCGGTAGCTCCGCTCATCGGTCAGTTCGTCGTGGTATTCGATCGACGCGTCGGGGAAACAGTCCTCGACGATGGTCGCGAGTTCGTCGATCCGATAGTTCTGCTCGTTCGAGCCGACGTTGAAGACGGTGTCGCCGACGTCCTCGATCGGCGCCGTGAGACACTCGACGTACGCGCGAGCGGCGTCGGCGACGTGGACGTTCGGCCGATACTGGTCGCCGCCGAAGACGGGGACGACACCTTCCGAGTAGGCTTTCACAGGGAGGATGTTTCCGACGAGGTCGAACCGCATCCGCGGCGACCGGCCGTAGACCGTCGCCATCCGAAGGATCGTCGGGGCGAAGTGCTCGTCCGCGAACTCCCGGAGCACGCGTTCGGACTGGATCTTCAGCCGGGCGTACAGCGAGACGGGGTTGCGAGCGTCGTCCTCGGCGAGCCGTCCGGCGTCGCCGTCGGAGCGGCCGTAGACGCTACAGGTCGAGGCGAAGATAAACCGCGTGATGCCGTGGTACTTGCACAGCGACGCCAGAAGCTGCGTCGAGTGGAGGTTGTACTCGAGGGTCTTCTCGGGGTCGATTTCAGAGGCCGGATCGCCGACGATCCCGCCGAGGTGAACGACCGCGTCGACGCCGTCGATCGCCTCGAGGACCGCGTCGACCGATCGCGCGTCACCCTGGTAGAGCGTAAACCGATCGTCGTCGGTAAGCTCGGCGACCCCGGCGTCGCCGTAAAACAGCGGATCGAGGACGCGGACGTCGAACCCGTCGTCGAGGAGCTGTCGACAGAGGACGGAGCCGAGGTATCCCGCGCCGCCGACGACGAGCACCCGCTCGACGCCGGTAGCCGTCGGTTCGGCGTCGGCCGCGGATCCGTCGAAGTGCTCGGCGGTCGTGACGTCGATGACGGTCCCGTCTTCATCGACGACGGTCGGCTCCTCGTCGACGGCAGTCGCAACCGGTGCGTCGGGCGCGGCGCCGTCGCGGAGGGCTCCTCTGAGTCGATCGACCGTCGCCGTTCCGACAAGTCGGTCGTCGTCGTCGACGACAACGATACCTCTGTACTCGGAGCGGTCGATCCGCGCGATCGCCGTCCGGATCGACGTCCCTGCATCGGCTGTAACTGGCCATCTCATAGGTGACTTTGACCCCAACTGCCGCAGCGTCCGCGGTCTCGCACCGACGTCAGCGCGGCCTACTCATCCAGACCGGATTGTTCCCCTTTGTTATGGATCGGTTTTCTAGACAGTCAGTCGGTCTCGAACGAGCGCCGCGTCCGCTCAGTGTCCTCGTCTCAAGACGGTCGTCGCCTCGAAACAGCGCCCAGAAGTGGTCAGTTCGTCGGATTGGGCCGATCCACCGTCCCGACTTCCCGCCCGCGTTCGACGCCGGCTTCGACGGCCGACGTGATACGGTCGATCTGGTCCGCGGCGAGTTCCGGATGCATCGGTAACGAGAGGACGCGTCCCCCGATTTCCTCCGTGATGGGGAGCGAACCCCGTTGGTAGCCGTACTCGTCGCGGTAGCTCCGCGTCAGATGAGCGGCCGGCTCCCAGTAGATCTTCGACGCGATATTCCGGGACGATAACGTGTCGATAACGACGTCTCGATCGATGCTTTCCGCGAGGGTAACGGTGTAGAGCTGGTAGACGTGTCGGCCGCGGCCGGCCGCCGTGTGTGGTTCGACGCCGTCGACGTCCGCGAGTCCCTCCGAGAGGCGCGTTGCGACGCGCCGCCGGTCCGCGATGTGGTCTTCGACCCTCTCGAGTTGCGAACAGCCGATGCTCGCGACGAGGTCCGACATTCGGACGTTCGTTCCCAGGCTGACGTACTCGCCGCTGTCGCTCGAGTCGAAGTAGTCGTCCGAGGCACGACCGTGTGAGCGAAACCGGTCGAGTCGACGAGCGACGTCGTCGTCGTCGGTGACGACGGCTCCGCCCTCCCCGGTCGGCAGGATCTTGTTCTGACAGAAGCTCAGCGCGGCGGAGTCGCCGATCGTTCCCAGCGTTCGACCGCGGTAATCGGAGCCGAACGCCTCAGCGGCGTCCTCGATCAGCGTCAGATCCGCGTCGGCGGCGATATCCTCGAGCAGTCCGATCTCGCTGGGGGCGCCGTACGGATGGACGGGGACGATCGCGGCCGTATCGTCGGTTATCAGCGTCGCGGCGTGTTCCGGATCGATCCCGTACGTCTCCCGCTCGATGTCGGCGAATACCGGCCGTGCGCCGACGAGTCGGACGGCGTTCGCCGTCGCGATGAACGTAAACGAGGGCACGATCACCTCGTCGCCCTCGCCGATCCCGTGGGCCGTCAGCGCGGCGACCAGGGCCGTCGTCCCGGAGTTGACCGTGATCGCGTGCTCGATGCCGAGATACTCCTCGAGGCCGCGCTCGAACTCCTCGATGTACGGCCCGTTTGCCCAGTACGAGCCTCGAGTGAGCGAATCGACGGCGTTAGTCACGTCGGTTTCGTCCCACGGGATTTCGAATAGCGGAATCTCGTCGCTCATTACGTGCCCGATTCACGGAAGAATGGATTAAGTAGCCGTCCGCTACCGCGGCGAAGGCACTCGTTTCGAGAGTTATGAGAGTCAAACGAAGCGAACGGCTGCGGACGCCGATCCGCGTTCCGGCGTCACGACCGTCGCTCGCGTTCGCTCTGTGCGTTACAGTTCGGGTGCCGGAACGACGACGACGGGTAGCGATGACTCCTCGAGGAGCGCGCGAGCGGTCGTTCCGACGCCCGAGGAACTGTCTGCGGCCACCTCGCGCGGCGTGATCAGGAGTTCGTCGGCCTCGGCGGTCGCCGCTTCCTCGAGCAGGACCGCAGCCGGGTCGTCCCCGTCATCGTCCTCGCGGAGCTCCGTCCGGACCTCCCCGACAGTCGCCAGTCTGACGGGAGCGACGTTCAGCGCCTCCCGTGCGTCCCGACGGGCCGTCGCGTCGTCGGCTGGCGCGACGGCGACGACCGAGACGGTGTCGTCGGCCGTCGCCCGCTCGTCGAGGTAGTCACAGATCGCTGCCGCCGTGTGGACGGACGTCGTTCCGACGAGATAGTGCATATCGGATTCCTCGAGCGGCGGTCCAAAGAATCTGTGGAACGGCTTTCGAGCCGTCAGCGACCGTGCTACCACCAGTCTCCGTCGTCAGGATACCGACTGGTGAGGATTTTCCGACCCAGAAAACGCACTCGTAGCACTATTAGGGGACAGCCGAAAGGAGTGACTGGGGCGGAGCACCCGACTCTCGACGGCACTCTCCCCGTCGAATCCGATCATCCCATCCCCATCGTCTAGCCCCACCCTGATCGTCAGGCGGCCTTCCCCATCCGGGCCGTCCTGATCCATCCGTCCCCTCTCCCCGCAGTTCGCTTCGGCCCACGGAGGATCGCGTTCTGATAGATTTCCGCCGCGTCGAACCCTTAATGCTGTCCGTACAGCGAGTACATGATCGCGAGCAATCCGACGAGTCGACTGACGTTTTCGAGAAAGACCGTGACGACCTGGTCCGCCTGAAACGCGGTCGTCACCGTCAGGTTGATCAGAAACGGACAGAGGGTGAGAAAGAGCAGGCCGACGGCCAGATAGAGCATCGACGACGCGTCGTTGCGGCGGTAGCCGCGGTAGGCCTGGTACGCGATGAGCGTCCCGATCAGCGCGACGAGGAAGAGGCTCGCGACGGTCAACAATTCGAACAGGGGCGCCTGATCGATTCGCACGACGTCCCGGGTCATCGCATCCCCTCCCACATGCGGGTGAACTTGTCGGCGACGTCCTCTTCGTCCTGGTACGTAACCTCGAGTTCGAACTCGCCGTCGCCGAGGGAGAGTTCCAGCGACTCGAGGTTCGCGCTGTAGACGCTGTAGTGGTTGCCGTCGGGGGCGAGTTCGGTCTCTTCGGAGACGAGTTGACACTCCTCGAGACGATCGAGCCGTCGGTAGATCGTGGGCAGGGACGCATCACACCGTTCGCTCAGGGTACTAGCAGACATGGGTTCGACGCTCGTATGGGTGAGGATGTCACGTGCGTACTCGTCGTCGAGCACGGCGAGCACCGTCGATAAATCGGTATCCTCACTCACTGCTACCTGTTCGTTTCCCTATTAGTATCAAAAACGGTCCGGTTTTTCTGATCGAGAAAATTCGCTCTCGAGTGAATCGATATGTAGGAGCCGCGTCCAACCGCTGTCGTCTCGACAGCACCCATTCTATATACCGATATAAGGTTTACCACAGATCGTGCCACCCCGAAACAGTCGAGGAGGACGTCCGAAATCACTGCGTCTCGAGCCAGTGGAACAGCCGCTCGAGCAGCCGATCCTCCGCGTCGGCCGAGAACCGATGGCCCTCCGTCGCGAACGCCTCGAGGAGGACGTCCGTCTCCAGGGCGGCCGCGGCGTCGACGCTGTCTCCGATGTCGACGGAGTCGTCGTCGCGCCCGTGAAAGATCGCGACCGGGACCGACAGCGAGGCGGCGACGTCGTCGAACTCGTAGGTCTCGAAATCGTCGAAGAATCGCGCGTCGATTCGGTCACCGGTTTCGAACTCGTAGATACCCGCGCAGTTCGCGTGTCGCTCCTCGCTCGCGGTTTCACCGCTCGCTCCATCGGGACCCTCGCGGCTCGCGTGTCGCTTCGCTCCCGCTCGCCTGTTCGAGGTCCCACTCGGTTCGTCCTCGCGCTCGACGATCGCCCGATACTCGTCGAACGCGCGGTTGTACGTCACGGGCGCTCTCGTCGCGACAGCTTCGACTCGCTCGTCGTCGACGGCCGCGTGGAACGCGACCTTGCCGCCGAAACTCGAGCCGAAGAGGACGATCGACGGCGGCGCGACGTACTCGAGGACGGCGTGCAGATCCGCGAGTTTGTCGCTCAGCGTCTGGTCGACGAACCGGCCGTCGGACGCCCCGCAGCCGCGGAAGTCGAACCGGACGGCGTTGTAGCCGTGCTCGACCGCCCGCCGACACCGGCGTTCGTAACTCCCGGTCTTGTCGCTCAGAAAGCCGTGACAGAAGACGATCCAGTCGTCGCCGGGGGCCTCGTGATGGACGGCGGCGACCGTCTCCCCGTCGGCGACGGTGACGCGGTGTTCCGTTTCGGTCATCGGTCGATCGCAGGACGGTCGCGACCGTATGCGTTGCCGTTTCACGCCGGTTGTGGGTCTCGAGCGGGGCGAAGGACCGCCATCGGCCAACCATTTACTTCCGATCGGCGCAATCTATCGACTATGACCCGCACGACCTACCGCTGTACCTGCGGCGCCCTCCTCGAGTTCAAGCAGGACCTCGAAAAGGAGCCGGGAATCGCGACGCCCAGCTGGAAGTGTACGGACTGCGGGACGCCAGTGCCGGGACAGATCGCCGAGAAGGTCAGACACCAGCACCCGTCCTAACGCGGCCGTCCGATTCGGCTCACGTCGGCGGGTCCGAAACAACGACGTGACGGCATTCGGACGGTATCGCAAGCATCGTCGATATACTCCCGTCCCGAATATTCCCCGAGAGACGACGATGGATTGTTCCCGCAGACGGACGCTCGAACTGGGTTTCGGCGCGGTCGGATCGATGGCGCTACTGGCTGGCTGTAGCGACAGCGGGTCAGGTGACGAGAACGAGACCGAGACCAACGAGAGCGACGGCGACGGTAACGCGAGTGACGACGAACAGGCCGAACACCCGGACGAGGTCGGTGACGACATGGAAGAAGAAGGCGAGCCGACGGGGTACGCCCCGGACGCCAACGAGAGCGAGGAGAACGACAGCGACGACGAAAACGCGACCGCCGGCCCGGAGCAGGACGACTGAGACGTTTCGGGCGTCGCGTTACGCCCGTTCGACACCGCGGTCGGAGTCAGACGTCGATTCGGACTCGAGTCGACGCCGACGCCGCTCCACGTGTCGCCACTGCGCGTAGCTGTAGTACAGCAGCGAGACCACCGCGAGCGCGCCGAGTGCGACCGTCGCTCCCAACAGGACGACCAGCGGTTCGACACCCGACTCGAGGGCGCTCCGGGAAAGTCCGTTAGGGACCTGTCGCTGGACGCTCGCGGGGCCGATAGCGAGCATGTACCCGACGAGCGACAGGGCGCTGACGGCCCACAGCGCGAGCGATGCGGCGGAGACGAGCCAACTGCGTCTGATTTCGGCGTCGGTCATCGGTCCCTCCCGACCGTCGAATCGGAGACCTCGCCGGACGGACACGGGTTCGTCCGGGACTCGAACGACTCGAGAGCGACCGCGGATACAGCAGTCCTCACAGTGATGTTACTCGAGGGATACGAGTCGACTCGCTTAGGTCCAGAGCTGAATCTGATCGCCAGTTATCCCACGGGGGCGTGTCGCTACCCGGTCAGAGAACGCGGTCCGTGAGGGGGCCAAATCAATCCTGAGAGTCGCTTTCTGAATTGAATCGTCCACATTGTAATCACCGTTCAAACGCGTCCGCAAGCTCCTCCCGCATGAACTCCCGGCGACGCCGCCGGGCCTCTTCTTCGCCGAGATAGTTCTCGACGACGACCTGCGCGTCGTCGCTGCCCTGTTCGTCCGCAACCGCTTCGATCTGCCTCGAGAGGCGTTCGACGGCGTCGGCGTAGGTCCGATACCAGAACCGGCGGCCGTACTGAGGCGTCGGCGTCTCATCGCCGTCATCCAGACCAGCTCGCTTTGCGAGTCGCTTGAAGCGATTCGTGACCGTGTCCGGCCGGACGTGGCCGCTCGCAGCCGCGGTACTCGGGAACAGATACTCGCCGTCCCACTCGTCGCGGTCGGCGAGTTGCGCCCACCGATCGGCCAGCGTCTCGAGGCCGTAGTGTACTGAGACCGTTCCGGGTCCGTTTTTTCGCGTCTCGAAGACGATCCGCGGGTCGTCGGCGTCGAAGTCGAATCCGCCATCGTCGGTCCGCGGTTCGAACTGGGCCGTCGACAGCGCCGCGACCTCGCCGCGACGAAGGCCCCATGCACACGTCGCAACGACTAGCAGGCGGTCGCTGACGGCTTCGCAGGCGTCGGCGAGCGCCCGAACGTCGTCGGGCTCGAGTGCGTCCGGGTTGCGGTCCTCGGCGTCGGGCGTCTCCTCGCTCCATGCGCGTTCGTGTGGAGCGCCGCGGGCTGGATTGTACGCAGCGTCGCGATCGCCGGCCAGCCACTCGTACCACTGTCGGACGTCGGTCAGGTGTTTGTACTTCGATTCGGCGCTCGAGAGGTCGCCGTCGAGTACGTCGAACACGTCCCGCACCCGCTGTTTCTCGTCTCGCCGTGGTTCGTCGTCGTTCCGGAGCGGAGTGACGATATCGTCCCGGCTGTGGAGGTCGCCGTAGGTTCGGACGTATTTCGCGAGGCGGGCGCGTTTCGAGTCGATCGTACTGTCCGCGAGGTTCTGCCGGCGAAGGTAGGTCTCGAGGTACAACTCGAGTTCGTGGATGGTGGTTTCATCGTCGATACCCCACGGGTAGTCGTCGTCAGTATCGGGGTCTGGATAGCCGACCGTCGCGAGGAACTGTGCGAGCGTCAGCTCGTGATGTTCTCGAAGCGCGTAGGTGATTCCCGAGTAGCCGGCTTCGGCGATCTCCGTGTAGGTTGGTCGCGTCTCGAGGTCAAGCCCCTCTCGAGCGAGGACGGGTTCGATCTCCGTGTTCCAAAACGCTTGGAGTTCTCGGAGATCCATCCGAGACCAGTTGATCGTCTCACCGCTACTCATCGTCTCACCCACTCGAGAAGGCCGTTTGCTCCGAGTTGGGAGTATTCTAAGACCCTCGTTTTCACACGTTTCGCTACAACTGACAATACCGTAAAACTACTGGTGACTGCGTTGTCTGCATGAGACAACCCGGATTGGAGAAATCTGATCCTATTGATGCGTTGTAGAAATAAACCATATATCGATATACGGAATTTTCGTCCCAGAGGCGCCGGCCGGGACCATCCAGAAGTAGTCCGGAACTTTGCTCGAGAGGCGCGATTACTATAACGACGAGCGCCGCGCTACTCAGCCGATTATTCCCGCCCGGTCACCGTCACGGTCCCCGTCTCCGTCCGCACCTCGAGTCGATGCGTTCCCTGTCCGACGACGGCCTCGATCAGCGAATCGCCGGCCATCTTCGGTAGATCCGCTACGCCGGAGACGGAGATATTGCCCGAATCGGTCGTGATGTCGAGCGTCAGATCCAGTCGATCGGGCAGGCGGAGTTCGACGTCGCCGGATGACGTCTCGATCGTCGCGTCCCGTTCGATATCCGGCAGTGTCGCCGTAACGTCGCCGGAGTCGGTCTCGAGGTGTTCGATCGACGCTGGATCGACAAGTTCGATCGTTCCGGCGTCGGTCGTCGCCGAGACGGTTCCGTCGACGGCTTCGATGCGGACGTCGCCGGTTTCCGTGACCGCGGTGAGATCGCCGCGGACGTCGCTGACGTCGATTTCACCCGTCCTCGTGTCGACGTCGCGGACCGCGAGGCGATCGGGGACCACGACAGAGAGATCGAGGACCGGAACGGGACGGAGACCGAAGAGCATCCGCGAGTCGTCCCGCTGGACCGCCACCTCGAGGCAGTCGCCGTCGGCGACCGTCTCGAGCCCGATCGTCTCGAGGTCGTCCGGGCTGACGGCGGCCTTTCGGCCGTCGACGACGACCTCGTCTCGGGATGTCGAGCGAACGTCGACGTCGCCGATGGCCGTCGAGACGGACACCGCGGAGAGGTCGCTCGCGGAGTGCGTTTCGGTGACCGATTCCTCGACATCGCGGCCGTCCGCGAGACAACCGGCCACCCCTGCGACGGTCCCGACGGCGATCCCAGCCAGGATCGACCGTCGCGATGTCGTGGGAGTCATACTCTGACGTACTTCATCGGCCGATATAATGGCGACAGTCACCGGCGGAGAGCGTTCGGTCGGACCGACAGTCAGCCGCTCCGATCGGTCGTCGACTTCCGCTCGATCCGCAGTTCATCCCGTGGACGATCATAGCTCTTCCCGGCGTCCCAGTGCGTGACGTTGACACGGATACTGCCACGGGTTAGTACGAATTAGAAATATAAGATGTATTAGTTGTGTTTCAGGTCCGCTGACGTACAGATGTCCGATCCCAACGGCGACGAGAGACGAACCGGCCATCCAGACACCTCGGGGTCCGCGCTCCGGCGGCGGTCCGTTATCGCCGCTGCGGGGGCGTCGGCGATCGGCATGGTCGGCGCTGCGAGCGCCGATCGCGGCCGCGGGACCGAGCGCGATCGATCCGCCGGCTCCGACAATCGACAGCGCAACCGATCGCGCGAACGCGGGTTCGTCGATCGGACCGACGAGCCGGATCTGATCGCCCACCGCGGATTCGCCGGACTCTACCCCGAGAACACCGTCGGCGCCGTCGAGGCGTCGGCCCGCGGTATCCGGTCGCCGTACGCGCCGTCCCGCGGGGCGAACATGATCGAAATCGACGTCGTTCCGACCGCCGACGGCGACGTCGTCGTCTTCCACGACGACCGTCTCGCCGAGCGCGACGGCGGCGAGCGCGGCCTCACCGACACCGAGGGCGTCGTCTGGGAGACCGACACTGAGACCGTCACGAGCGCCGAAGTGCTCGAGAGCGGCGAGACCGTTCCCCGACTGCGCGAGACTCTCGCGGCGATTCCGTCCCACGTCGGCGTCAACGTCGAGCTGAAGAACCCGGGCTCGTTCGACGTTCGATTCGCCGAGTCGCTCTCGAGCGAGGAACTCGCGGGGCAGAAAGAGCTCTGGCAGCCGTTCGTCACCGACGTGCTCGCGGTCGTCGACGACTTCGACCACGAGTACCTCTTCTCGTCGTTCTACGAGGCGGCGCTAGCGACGACCCGCGAGGCGTCGGACTACCCGGTCGCGCCGCTGCTCTGGGACTCCGTCGAAGCCGGCCTCGAGGTCGCCCGCCGCTACGAGGCCGAGGCGATCCATCCGCCGTACGATATGATCCGCGATACGCCGTTCTACGCCGACCAGCACTACGCGGAGGACGCCGGCTGGGACGAGATCGACCTCCTCGCGGTCGCCAACGAGGAAGGGCGGGACGTGAACGTCTTCACCCTCGAGACCTGGTACCAGGCCGACCAGTTGGCGGCGGCCGGCGTTGACGGGCTGATCAGCGACTACGCCGACGTGCGCCGGTTCGGCGTGACGAACTGACGGCGCCGCGAGTGGTTCGACTCTGTGGGACCGAAACACAGATTTAGGGCGGTGGCGCAGTATCGTACGAGTAGATGATCAGCGGCGGCGATCTCACGAGGCGGTTGCTGCGGGTGATCGAGTCGTGACCGACTCCGGCGCTGACACCGAGACGGAGGCCGATACTGACGTCGCCGTGATCGACGCGGTCGACGCCTACCTCCAGCGGAAGGCGGTCGGCGACCCGGACGGCCCGGGCGCCGGCACCTACGCCTCGAACGCCGAATCGATCCTGCGCCGCTGGGCCGACTGGCTCGAGGGCGAACACGGCGTCCGGTCGCTGTTCGCTCTCGAGGTCGAGCACATGCGATCGTACGCCGACGAGTTGCGGGCCCGAGCCGACCGGGGCGAGTACGCCGCCTCTACCGCTGGCACCTACTACGCGGTCGTCCGGGCCTTTCTCTCGTGGTGCGTCCGCGGCGGGATCCTGGAGACGAACCCGGCCGCGACCGACGCGGCCGAATCCGCCCTGCCGACCGCCGAGGAGCGACCCGACAGCGAGTTCTGGACGGCCGACCAGCGCCGGCGCCTCGAGACTCACGTCCGCGAGCGAGCCCTCGAGGCCGCGACGGAGCCGATCGACCGCGACGAACGCTGTAACCGACTCCGGGAGTACGCGCTGGTGGCGCTGCTGGCTCACTCCGGGGTTCGGGGCTCCGAGCTGTTTCGCGTCCCCGACGACGAGCGTCGGACGGGGGCGACGTGGGACGACGTCGACTTCTATACCGGGACGGTCCGCGTGCTGGGCAAGTCCCAGCGCTTAGAGGACGTGCCGCTGCCGGCACCGGCCCGGACGCCGCTGCGACGGTACCGTGTCGTCCTCGATCCGCCGTCGAACGACTGGCCCCTCTTTCCGACCCGTCACGCGCCCTCGATCGCTCGCCGAGTCAGGGAAGTGCTGGCCGAGCGCGGCCACGACGAGACACGGATCGAATCGCTGCTCGACGAGCGGACGGCGACGCAACTCGCCCGCGAGCGGACGATCGCCCCGCCGGCGATCACGACCGAGGGCGCCCGCTCGGTGCTCAAACGCCTCTGCGAGGCCGCCGATGTCGACGTCGACGGCGACTACCTGACGCCGCGGGGCGTCCGTGGCACCGGCGACGGCGAGGACGCCACCGGTTATCGGCGCGAAGCGACCGACGCGAAACCAGCACTACGCGCGTCGGTACTCGAGCAGGCGATCGCCGTCCCGGAAGAACAGCCGGTCGTGATCGACGTCGATCCGATCGACTCGAGCGGGAAAGACGATCCATCGGAAAACGGTTGAGTCGACTGCGCTGGCGTTTTTCTCGAGAACAGATAGCTCCCTGAGGGGCCTTAGACGAGGAGCAACAGGAGGATCACCGTCAGCACGACCGTCAGCAGGAGGACGGTGGTCCCGATGCTCGCCCGGAGGTGAATCGTCGACGGTCGACCGCCATCGGTCGGCTGCCGATCCTCGACGTCGACCCCGGGAACGCGGCGAGCGGCGGCGTCGACGGCCAGCACCGGGTTGTTGCCGATCCAGTAGCAGCGCTTGACGAGGCCGACGGCCGCGGCGTCGACGACCCGGTAGAGTTCGGTCGTCGCGAGCATCGACCACCGGCCGACGTAGTAGCCCGCGGGGAAGACGACCCGCGCCGGATCGCCCAGATCGAGCTTCGAGAGCGGTTTGCGGACGACGGCGAAGGTGACGAGCGCGACTGCCGTCAGAATTCCCGCCGTCTCGAGGTGGCTCGAGCTATAGGGGTGGAGGTGGCCCTCGCCGTCGTTCGGGTAGACGAACGAGAACTCACCGCCGTGGGCGTGGATCGTCGGCGCGAGGTCGGCCAGTCCCTGCCACCAGACGCCGAAGAGCAGGCAGGCCCCACCCAGTCCGAGCATGGCGATCGTCTGGCCGGGTCTGGCGTCGGGCACCGAGATGTCGCTCTCTCCGTGGAAGAAGACGTAGTAGCCGAGCTTGATGAACGACAGGAGGGTCCCGATCGCGCCGATCCAGAGCAGCCAGTACAGCGCCTCGAACTCGTGGACCCCGTAGTAGTGGGGATCGGCCGCGTCGAAGAGCATTCCCTTGCTGATGTACCCGTTGAAGCCGGGGATCGCGGTGATCGAGAGCGCGCCGAGGCCGAATCCGATCGCCGTCAGCGGCATCTCGCGCCAGAGCCCGCCGAGTTTGTAGAGGTCCTCCTCGCCGGTGCGGAAGATGACGACGCCGACGGCCATGAACAGCAGGCTCTTGAACAGGATGTTGTTGAACAGATGGCTCATCGCCCCAGCGGTGGCGATCTCGGTTTCGACCATCCAGGCGCCCATCCCGATTCCGGCGACGATGTAGCCCAGCTGGGCCTGGATGTGGTAGGACAGCAGCGCCCGCATGTCGTGTTGCAACAGGGCGAACGTCGCCCCGTAGACGGACATCAGTCCGCCCATGTACGCGATGTAGATTCCCAGTTCGCTCTCGGCGCCGATGGGGAACGCCCGGTAGAGGACGAACGCGCTCGTCTTCGTGGTGTAGACCGAGAGGAACACCGACGCCGCGAAGTGCGGCCGCGGGTAGGTGTCGGGCAGCCACGTGTGGAGCCCGATAAAGCCGACGTTGACGCCCATTCCGAGCACCGCGAGCATCGCCGGCAGCCCGGACGCGATCCCGGTTCCGTCGTAGACGAACGTCCCGGCCTCGACGTAGTGGGCGGCGACGGCAAGCAGCACGATCACGCCGCCGGTGCCGTGGAACAACGCGTAGCGGAAGCCGGCCCGGACGGCGTCGCCGCCGTAGTGCCAGACGACCAGCGTGCTCGTCACGGCCATCAGCTCCCACATGAACACGAGCACGAGCCAGTCGCCGGCGAACGCCGCCCCGAGCGAGGAGGCGACGTAGGTGAGCGCGATCGCGACCAGTTCGCGGCTGGCACCGCTCGAGTAGGCGTAGATGACCGAACAGATCCCGAGGAAGCCCAGTCCGATGCCGATCATCTGGGAGAAGCCGTCGACGTGGAAGGCGACGACGTCGAACCCGAGGAAGGTGCCGGTGAGGTAACTCCCTTCGGGGGCGTACACCGAGATCGCCAACACGCCCGCGAGGCTCAGCGCGCCGGCGGCGAAGCCGGCGATTCGGGGCAGTACGAGCACGAGCAACGCCGCCGCGAACACCAGCAGCGGCGGGTAAGCCATCGTCAGGAGATCGCTTTCGATCATTCGGACATCACCTCCAGGGCCTCCTCGAGGGACAGGCCCTGCAGTTGGTCGAAGGAGTCGACGCCGAAGACGCCCTCCACGATGTGCGTGATCAGGTCGAGGAAGACGGCGTGGTCGGGGACGACCCCGAGGACGACCGCGCCGGTCGCGATGATCGCGATCGGCGCCAGCATGAGCCACGTGCTCTCGCCGAACGGCGACTGTCGCTGCCAGCCGCCGGCCGGCGGTCCGCCGGTGAGGTGGTCGTCGTGGTCGCCGTGGTGGTCGACGGAGCTGACGTGTTCGCCCTGCTCGTTGTCGGGAACGGTGTGGTCGCTCGGATACTGATCGACGGCGTACTCGTAGTCCTCGTTCCCGTTCTCGTCGTCGACGGCAGCCGCGTCAGCGTCGGCGCCCTCGTCGTCCACGTCCGCCGGGGCTTCCCGCTCGGACCGATCGGCGCCGCCGTCCGTGGCGACGCCTTCCTTCTGGCCCCGAGCGGTGTCACCGTAGGACTCGAAGATCCCGCCGCGCGGGAACTCAAGGACCGGTTTGGCGTCGTGGCGGTCCTCGCTCTCGAAGAAGGCCGTGTAGACGACCGGCCAGAAGTAGGCGATGTTGAGCACGCCCGAGAGGAGCAGCGTGCCGGCGAAGATCCAGTACTCGCCGCCCATGTAGCCGGAGCCGATCAGCATGTAGAACTTGCTGACGAAGCCGGCGATCGGCGGGAGGCCGGCCATCCCGGCCGCGCCGATCGTGAACGCACCCATCGTCAGCGGCATCCGTTTGCCGATGCCGGCCATGTCGCTGATGTAGTCGGTGTGTGTCTCGACGTGGATCGCCCCCGCACAGAAGAACAGCGTGAGCTTCGCGAACGCGTGGGCGGGGATGTGGAACAAGGCGCCAACCATCGCGTAGGGGTGTAACATCGAGAGCCCGAGCACGATGTAGGACAGCTGTGCGGTCGTCGAGTAGGCCAGCCGGCGCTTGAGGTGGTCCTTGCGCATCGCGATGATAGAGGCCGCGGTCAGCGTGAACGCGGCGACGATCGCGACGGGGATGTTGAGCCCGACCTCGCCGATCCCCGGAACGTCGAGTGGCAGGTCGTGGATCAGTCCCGGTCCGTAGACGTCTAAGATGACCCGCGCGACGCCGAAGGCGCCGGACTTGACGACCGCGACCGCGTGGAGCAGCCCGGAGACCGGCGTCGGCGCGACCATCGCGTCCGCGAGCCACGAATGCAGCGGCATCAGCGCCGCCTTGACGCCGAAGCCGGCGATCAGCAGGAAGAACGCGGCCTGCGCGAAGCCGGGTTCGGCTTGCGCGGCCGTCGCGAGCGCCTCCATCCCGCCGGACTCGAAGGCCAGCGTCGGATCGCCGTTGATCGACGCGGTCAGCCAGTAGACCATCACGGTCCCGGCCAGCAGGAAGACCCCGCCGCCGAAGAACGTGTAGGTGAGGTACTTCCGGCCGGCGATCCGGGCCTCGTTGTCCTCGTTGTGGGCGACCAGCGGGTAGGTTACGAGCGACAGCAGCTCGTAGAAGACGAAGATCGTCACCAGGTTCGCGGCGAAGGCGATCCCGACCGCGGCCGAGAGGCTCGCCGCGAACGAGGCGAAAAAGCGGGTCTGGGCGTGCTCGTCGAGCCCGCGCATGTAGCCCGCCGCGTAGAAGGACGTGAAGATCCAGAGGAAACTCGCCAGCAAGGCAAAGAGGATCCCCAGCGGATCCGCCCGCAGCGCGAAGTCGACGCCCGGGAGGAACCGAAGCCCCGTGCTCTCGTAGAGGCTCCACGAGTAGACGGTACCGGACATGACCGCGGGGAGCATGCTGGCGACGATTCCGAACTTGCCGAGCGCGGCCAGTACGGACCAGCCCTCGCGGAGATTCGGACGGCGATGCGACGCGACAATCAGGACGATCGCGACCGCCGACACCAACACGGCGGCGAGCGGTCGTAGGTCTGCAACCATTAGTTGAACACCTCCGTGAGGAACGGCTCGAGGAAGTCGGCGAACGCTCCACCAGCGAAGCCGAGCGCGACCGCGACGATCGCCGCGATGACGACCACCGCGACCATCCCGCTCGAGACCGGGTCCGTCGATCGGCCGTGACCGTCACGACCGGGACCGCCGGACGGATCGTACGAGACGCCGGCCGCGAGCGGGGTCTCGATCGCGCCGTCGTCCGACGCTGGATTCTCGCGAGCATCGCCAGCGCTCTCGTCGCCACCGTCGGTCGCGACCGCTCCCGGCCCGTGTCCGTGGGTAGACTCGACTCCGGGGGCCGGCGTGAAGTACATCTTCTCGAGCAGGCGAGCGGCGTAGGCTAAGGTGAGCATGGTACTGAGGAAGATCACGGCCGCGACGGGCCACAGTTCGGCCTCGACGGCGCCAAGCGCGATGTACCACTTGCCGACGAAGCCGACGGCCGGCGGGACGCCGACCAGCGCGAACAGGAGGACGGCCATCGCGCCGGCGACGACCGGCCGCCGCTCGGCGAGGCCGGCGTACTCGTTGACGGTGCGAGCGCCGTAGCTCGTCGCGACGATCGCCGCCGACAGGAAGAGGCCGGCCTTGAGAATCCCGTGGCCGACCAGGTGGATCGCGGCACCGGTAAACGCCGTCTCGGAACCGCCAGCGATGACGACGCCGTAGGCGGCGATCACCAGGCCGAACTGCGAGACCGACGAATAGGCGAGCATCCGCTTTACCTCGCGCTGGATCACGGCCAGGACGGTCCCGGCGAGGACGCTCACGCAGCCGACGGTGAGGACGATCGAGGCCGCCCGCGGCATCGAGGCGAGATAGTCGACCTCGAAGACGGTAACGATCAGCCGCCCGAACGCGTACGCGGAGGCCGTCGAGACCAGCGCCGCGATCAGCGGCGTCGCTCCGTCGGGGGCCTGCTCGTAGGCGCTCGGTTGCCACGTGTGTAGCGGCCACTGGGCGACCTTGGTCGCGAAGCCGACCACGATGAACGCGAACCCGGCCTGAATCAGGGTCTGGCGTTCCGCGTTCGGGATCGCCTCGGCCAACTCGACCATGTTGAGCGTCCCCGTCGCCATGAAGACGAACGCGACGCCGATAAGGTACATCGACGCGGCGACGGTCCCCAAGATGAGGTACTTCAGGGCGGCGACCGCCGATTCCGGGCCGTCGCCGCTGGCGACGAGCGCGTAGGTCGCGAGGCTCGAGATCTCGAGGAAGACGAACAGGTTGAAGACGTCGCCAGTCAGCGAGATACCGAGCAGTCCGCCGACCAACAGTAGGTAGGCGGTGTAGAACGTGTTCCCGCGCGGGCCCCCGCGTCGCGTGTACGCGAGGACACCGGTGGCGACCCCGGTCACGAGCAGGACGACCAGTATCGAGAACTGGTCGGCGACGAGTTGGATCCCGTACGTTCGGGGATAGCCGCCGAGGGTGTGGACCACTCTGCCGCCGGCGTGGACGGCGCTCGCGAGGTAGCCGGCGGCGACGAACAGCGCGGCCGTCGTGATCGCGGCGACGGACCACCCGGTGCGGTCGAACCGCAGGCCGAGCGCGATCGGGAGCGTCGCCGCGAGAATCGGGGCGACGATCAGCAGCGGCGGGAGTAGTTCGACGACACTGCTATTCATCGGCACGCACCTCCCGCAGGGTATCCTCGCGGAGCGTTCCGTACTCCGAGTAGATGCGGATGATCAGCGCCAGCCCGACCGCCGTCAGCGCGATGCCGACGACGATGGCGGTCAGGACGATGACCTGGGGCAGCGGGCTCGCGACCATGACCTCCCCGGGCTCGCCGTGGTGGGGAACGATCGGCGCCGACGCGCCGTCGGCGTCGATGTAGGCCATCGAGATGAAAAACAGGAAGATCGCCGTCTGGAAGAGGTTCACCCCGATCAGCTTCTTCACGAGGTTCTCGCTGGCGATCACCATGTAGATCCCGATGCCCAGCAGGACGAACATCAACACGTACGTGTAGCGGCTCGCGAGGAGTTCAATCATCGTCGCTCACCTCCCCGTCGGCGGAGTCGTGGCGATTCTCGAGACCGCCGGTACCGCTCGGACGGTCGGGTTCGAACCCCGCCGCCATCGCGAAGAAGAGGGTGATAATGACCCCCGAGACGATCAGCGAGATGCCGGCGATCTCGACGGCCTCGAGCCCCCACTTGGGCTTGATGTGGAAGACCTCTTTGAGCATGGTGAACTCAAGGAAGTCCCCGCCGAGGGCGACCATCCCGAGGCCGATCGCACCGAAGATGATGACGCCGCCGGTGACGAGGCCGACGAGCAGGGAATTTCGCAGCCACTGGCGGGTCGGTTCGATTCCGAAGGCGAACGCGAGCATGAGGATCGTGACGCCGACGATGGTTCCGCCCTGGAAGCCGCCCCCGGGGGCGTCGCCCCCGTGGAAGGTCATGAACAGCCCGTAGGTGAGCGTGAACGGTGCTATGATCTTGACGGCGGTCATGATCACCTGACTCTCGGTGTAGGTATCGTCGAAGGATTCGGGCATTTAGGCGAACACCTCGCGTTTCAGGACCACCAGCGTCGAGACGCCGGCGGCGAAGACGACGACCGCCTCGCCGAAGGTGTCGAACCCACGGTAGGCGGCGAGGACGGACGTGACCGCGTTCTCGACGCCGGTCTGTTCGTAGGTCTCCGTGATGTAGTGTTGGGTCACCTCGGGGTTCGACCAGACCGGCGTTTCCAGGCTCCCGACGGGGTACATCTCGGGGAGCACGACGGTACAGAGCACGAGTACGAACGCGCCGACGGCGACGACGCCCGGCACGTGGATGCGCTCTCTGAGCCGGTCGGTCGTGGGTCGAGTCGTGCGCGCGATCGTCAGCAACAGCAGCAGCGTCGTCACGCCGGCGCCGATCGCCGCCTCGGTCATGGCGACGTCGGGCGCCAGCAGGAACGTATAGAGGATGGCCATCCCGAGGCTGTAGGCGCCGAAGACGATGATCACCGACAGCACGTCGCGGAACAGCGCCGTCGCGACGGCCGTCACGAGGATGAAGACCGCGAGGGAGTAGGCGAACAGGCTCATCGGGTCTCGCCCTCCGTTCCGGCTTCGACCTCGGTGTCGTCCGTTCCCCCGTCCTCGGCGAGGACGGGTTCGACGTCCAACTCCGCCGCGGAGCGGGCGATGGCGTGGGCCGCCGTCGGATTCGTGATGAACACGAAAAACAGCAGCAAGACGGTGTAGACCGCCGCGTGCTGCCAGCCGAACGCGAGCGCGACGCCGGCTAGCGCGAAGCCGGCACCGAGCGTGTCCGTCTGGGAGGCGGTGTGGGCCCGAGCGTAGATGTCCGGGAGCCGGAGGACGCCGACCGTCGAAACGAGCGTGAAGAACACGCCCAGTCCGAGACAGGCAACGATCGCCCAGAACCGAACGGTCTCGAGGGTCGACTGGAGCGCGATCGGCTCGATCACAGCACACCACCCCGGTCGACGGTGAACTTCGAGATGGCGATCGACATCAGGAAGTTCAGCAGGGCGTAGATCAGCGCTACGTCGAGGAACCACGACTGATCGAGCCCCGCCGCCAGCAGGGCGAGGATGACGACCGTGTTCGTCCCGATGACGTTGACCGCCAGCAGCCGATCCTGCGTGGTCGGGCCGACGATCGCGCGGTAGAACAGCACGATCGCGAGGACGACGAACAGCGCCGCCGCCGCGAGGAAGACGTCCTCGAGCGGAACGGGCGTCACAGTTCGTCACCTCCGACGATCTCGGCGTCGTCGCGTTCTTTCGGCGACGGGATCGCCGCCGACTCGCGGCCGTAGAAGACGAAGCGGATCGCCTTCTCGAGGCCGCCGTCGAAGAGGTCCTCGCGAGCCGACGGGATCAGCGTGTGGACCAGCAGCTGCTGGTCGTTGGCCCGGACCGTCAGGGTCCCCGGCGTCAACGTGATGCTGTTGGCCAGCGCGAGCAGCGGGAGGCCGCTGCGGACCCGCGCGTTGACTCGAGTCAGCGTCGGCTCGATCGGCATCGACGGCCGGAGGATCACGGCCGAGACGGCGATGTTCGCCTTGACGATCTCCCAGAGCAGATACGGGATATAGAAGACGAACCGGACGGCCCGCAGCGGCGACTGGACCCTGTCCAAGGGCATCGAAAAGGTGACGTGGGCCAGCGAGACCGAGACGATGCCGGCGACCGCCGCGCCGGTGAGGAGATCGAACCAGTAGAACGGATCTCCGAGGACGAGATAGAAGCCGAAGGAGATCCAGAACGTCGCGAACAGGCGATCGAACCCCGTGTGGGAAAGGACGAGACGACCGTGACGGGCCGCCCGCTCGACTGGCGCCTCGTCGTAGGACATCCCGACGCGGTCGAGTTCCCGCTCTAAGGGCTGGAGCATCGACGCGGTGACGCCCGGACTGTACTCCGGATCGAGCACGAGCCGATCGATCCCGTGGTCGTCGGCGTAGGCCCGGAAGATCTCGGCGTAATCCCGGGGACCGAAGAGGTACTCGTCGGTCCCGAGGACGGCCGTTTCGATCGTCACGTCGGCCCCGTCGGCGTCCTCCTCGACCCAGTTTTCCGCCCGCTCGAGCAGCTCCTCTGCCCCGTCGCTCATCCGCTTCCCTTCGGGCAGATCGACATCGTAGGGGAGTGCGATGACCAGGTGACACTCGAGGGAGTCGGCCGTCTCGAGGCCCGACTGAACCGCGTAGCCGACCGTTTGCCGGACGGTCACGGTGTCCGACAGCGGTACGAGTACGCGTTCAGCCGCCACGGCACATCACTCCCGGTGACCGTCGATGGATATTCATGAGACTCGTCGTTAGTCGAGTCAAGCGTCACCTGTAGGAAAACGATTTCGTTATCTGCCAGACTGCCGGCCGATTTGCTGGGTTTTCACGGGCTGTTCATGACGAACGACCGTATTTTCTGTTGCGGTTGTGACGCCGGTCAAACGACGGGCCAACCGCCCGACCGATACTTTTACAACTATACTTGTTCTATCGCAATTCGAATTTCATGACGGCAACGAACGAGACCGTTTACGGTCGGATCGAGACCGCACGCACCGAACTGACGCCGATGCAGGTCGCGACGGGGCTGCTGTTCGCGGCGGCGATCGCGTTCACGTTGCTCTTCCTTCAGGATCCCCTCGCCCACGACGCGATGCACAACTTCCGCCACGGCGCCGGCATCGTCTGTCACTGAGCGATGCTCTCAGACTATCTGCAACGCGGCGTCCTCGCGGGAGTCGTCGCCGGCCTCGCGTACGGACTGTACATTGCCTTCGTCGCGAACCCCCTCACCGAGTACGTCCACGACGCCGGCCACGACCACGCCGGACACGGTCACGACCACGGCGCCGGCGATCACGGCCACGCACAGGAGGGCGCCGAACACGTCGTCTCCGAGACGACGACGGCCCTCGTCAGCGTCGGCAGCGGCGTCCTCTGGGCGATCCTGCTGGGCGGGCTCTTCGCCGTTGCGCTGTACCTCTTCGAACCGGCGCTGCCCGGCCGCGACGGACTCGAGTCGTACGTCCTCGCGGGCGCTGGGTTCCTGACCGTCTCGGCGACGCCGTGGCTGGTCGTCCCGCCCGCAGCGCCGGGCGCCGACCACCTCTACGGCGTTGACGCGAGAATCGGCATCTACGTCGGTCTCGTCGGTCTCGGTGCGGTGGTCTCGGCGGCGGCGATCCTCGCGTACAGGCGAGAGGCACCCCGGAATCCGGCACTCGGCGTGCTCGCCGCCGCAGTGCCGATCGCCGCGGTTGCGATCGTGCTGCCGCTGGTCACGCCGACGGTCGTCACCCAGCCCGACGTCGCCGGCGAGCTCGTCACGGCGTACCAGGCGCTGGCCGCGCTGAGCCAGGCCGCGATCTGGGTGCTGATCGCGGGCACGTTCAATCGGCTCCGGCGGCGGGCCGAACCCGCGGTCGACGCCACGGATGCATCGGACGCGAACTCACGCGACCAGCTGACGACGAATCCCTAAGTTTTCGAGATGCAACGCCAAACCGACCGACAGCGCGACCGACTCGCCGCACAGGTGTTCGTCTGTACGAACGACCGCGACTCCGAGTACGTCTGTTGTGCCGACGTCGGCGGGCAGGCGACCCTCGAGGCGGTCACTGACTGGCTGCGCGAGCGCGACGCGTTCTGGAACCCGATCTCGGTGATCGAAACCGGTTGTCTGGGCCTGTGCAGCGAGGACGGCACGGCGATCGCGATCCAGCCCCGCGACGAGTGGTACTCGGACGTCCGGCCGGCGGAGGTGCCCGACCTGCTCGAGACCGAGTTCGGACCCGACGCCGAACGGGTTGGCGAGGAGTATCGGCGACGAACGGACGATCCGTCGGCCGACGAGTGAGGCTCGGTCGCTCGCGCTCTCGCGGTACGACGGAGTCGAGCCACGTTCCTCGCGACGCGACGGTTTTTCTGTTCCAACGCGTTCGTACGGTCACTATTGCAGTGATTCTCGAGCCTTGGCGGAGAGTTCGAGCCCTGCAGCGTCCCGGAGTGACATCCTGTCGGCCGTGTATTAGCAGTTTCCGATGAATCCATCTTAAGAGATATTGAGTGGTGTGTAGACACATGACGCGGAAGACGTTGGTTCCGGTCGACGGGTCACCGCAGGCCGAAGCGGCGCTTCAGTACGCGCTCAAGGAGTTCCCGGACGCAGAAATCACCGTGCTACACGTCGTTCAGCTCCCGGAAGGATACTGGTCCCTGTTCGTCGAATCGGAGGCGGAGTTCCCGGGACACGAGCGAGCGGAGGAGCGAGCTCGCGAACTGTTCGACGCGGCCGAGCAGCGCGCAGCGTCGGTCGACCATCCGATCGAAACGACGATAGAGATGGGCGATCCGGCGCGAGAGATCGTCGAATACGCCGTGACGAACGACTTCGATCAGATCGTAATGGGGAGCCACGGCCGGCACGGCGTCGATCGATTGCTATTCGGAAGCGTCGCGGAAACGGTCGTGCGACGCGCCCCGATGACCGTCGTCGTCGTTCACGAGACAGCGGAATAGGCGCCACCCAACGGCACAACAGCAGGAGAGAGCAGATCGAATGCACTCGAGTTCGCGGCCGAGCCGGTGTGCAGTCTCGGGGACGGCGCCGGCGACGTGTTCACGACACCAGGGAACTCGAGCGAGAAATCGAACACGTATTGCGCCCGGGCGGCGGCGTCCGAGTCCGTTCTACAGGGGGATAGCAGCGATCTCTGTGGAGCCACAGGAGGAGCAGTTCGCTTCGTCTGTCGAGAGCGTCGTTCCACAGCGACGACACTCGTAATGGACGTTGGTCCGTTCGGCGCCGCTCCGAGCGTCGCCGATCCAATTCAAGAGGTCGATTAATACAGACATCCGTGACTGTCACTCGATTCTGTCGTCCAGTCCAATAAATACTTTGTGTTCATATGTCTAATTTGCTAGCTTATAACTAGATATATGTCTAGAATGGGGAATTACAGTCGGCAGTTCTTCGCTAGATCCGAGACTGGCCCTCGAGTTTCGAGCACGACCGTTTCTCCCACGCGAATTGCGACCCACGACCAAGGTTAATCTGGGTCCGTGTGGACTGCTCTCCCATGTCCGGTTCCGGGATTGATACCGACGTTATCCTCGTCAACGGCGCGCGAACACCCCACGGAACGCTGCTCGGCTCGCTCGCGGGCGTCGAGGCGGTCGAACTCGGCCGCACAGCGATCGACGGCCTCCTCGAGCGCGTCGACATCGACGCAGGCGATATCGACTGGGTGGGTCTCGGGAACGCCATCCAGGCCGGAATCGGTCAGGTGCCGGGCCGACAGGTCGTCGTCGAGTCCGCGCTGCCCAACGAGACGCGTGCGACGACGATCAACGAGGCCTCGGGATCCGGAATGAGTGCGATCACGCTCGCGGCGGATCGGATCGACGCCGGCCGCGCCGACCTGGCGGTCGCGGGCGGGTTCGAGTCGATGACGAACGCGCCGTGGATCCTCCCCGACTACCGGACAGGACGCCGGTACGGCGACGTCGAGATCAAGGATTCGATGCTGCTGGACGCGCTGTGGGACGTCAACCTCGACGTCCACATGGGCGAGATTACCGAAGGAATGGTCGACCGCGAGGGAGTCTCCCGCGAGGCACAGGACGAGTACGCCCTCGAGAGCCACCAGTGGGCCGCCGAGGCGATCGACTCGAGCGCGTTCGACGACGAGATCGTTCCCGTCGAGACGGACGGCGAGACGGTCGAGACCGACGAGGGTCCCAGACCCGACTCCACGCTCGAGGAACTCGCCGAACTGCCGACCTCGTTCCACGAGAACGGGACGATCACGCCGGGTAACGCCTCGAAACTCAGCGACGGCGCGGGTGCCGTGCTGCTGGCCGACGAAGCCGCTGCCAACGAACGCGGCCTCGAGCCAGTGGCGAGACTCGTCGACTACGCCACCGCCTACCGCGATCCCGACCGGTTCAACGAGGCCGTCGGCGACGTCGTCGAGAACCTCCTCGAGCGCAACGACCTCGCGGTCGACGACGTCGACGCCTACTGGATCAACGAGGCCTTCGCCGCGCAGGCGGTCTACGTCATGGATCGCGTCGGCATCCCGCGCGAGAAGATGAATCCGCAGGGCGGCGCGGTCGCGTTCGGCCACCCAATCGGCGCCTCCGGCGGGATGCTCGCGGCAAGTCTCGCCTACCAGCTCCGTGACGATCCCGACATCGAGCGCGGCTTCGTCGGGATGAGCATCGGCGGTGGCGGCGCGATCATGGGACTGCTCGAGAGTTACTGATCGCGTCCGAACGCACCCGCCACGACCGAACGGAAACCGTCCCTCCGGACCGATCGTGGCTCGAGACCTCAGTCGACGGTCCCGTCTTCGAGACGTTTACTTATCGGCCGTTCCGACTACCAGCAAATGACGCTGTACTCGCGGGTTCGCCCCCTCGCGTTCAAGCTGCCGGCCGAGACGGCCCACGACCTCGGCAAGCGAACGCTCCGGGCGGCCCAGTCGACGTGGCCGACGCGGCGAGCCCTCGCCGCGGCCTATCGGTATGACCATCCCGCGCTCGAGGTCGACCTGTTCGACTCGACGTTTCCGAACCCGGTGGGGATCGCGGCCGGCTTCGACAAGAACGCCGAGGTGACCCACGCCCTCGAGGCGCTCGGCTTCGGGTTCGTCGAAATCGGCACCGTCACGCCCTATCCGCAAGAAGGCAACGACCGTCCCCGGCTATTCCGGCTGCGGGAGGACGAGGGGATGATCAATCGGATGGGCTTCAACGGGCAGGGAATGGAGACCGTCAAGGAACGACTCGAGGAAGACGGCACGCCGGGATTCCCGCTTGGCGTCAACATCGGGAAGATGAACTCCTCGACCGAACGGGAGGCGATCGAGGACTACCGACGGGTCTTCGATCGGGTCTCGCCGTTCGCCGACTACGTCGTCGTCAACGTCTCCTGTCCGAACACGCCCGACGAGTTCAACGAGGCCTCGCCCGAGCATCTGCGGGCGATCTTCGAAACCCTCGAGGCCGAGAACGACGGGAACGTGCCGATGCTGGTGAAGATCGGTCCCGACGAGCCCGAGGACGCGATTTTGGATCTCGTCGATATCGTTCAGGAGTTCGGTCTGGACGGGATCGTCGCGACGAACACCTCGACGGCTCGCGAGGGGCTCGAGTCGCCCGCCCGTGAGGAGTGGGGCGGACTCAGCGGCGCCCCCATCGAAGACAGATCCACCGACGTGATCCGAACGATCGCCGGGCACACGGACGGCGAACTCCCGATCGTCGGCGTCGGCGGCGTCGATTCGGCCGCGAGCGCCTACGAGAAGATTCGCGCGGGCGCGTCGCTCGTGCAACTCTATACGGGGTTCGTCTACCGGGGGCCGTCGACGGCCGGGCGGATCAACCAGGGACTGGTCGACCTGCTCGAGCGCGACGGATTCTCGTCGGTCGAGGACGCGGTCGGCGCCGATCTCGAGTAGCGTCGCGGCGCGGACCGATGGCTATGATCCTCGAGTCGCGAGGGCGGCCCTCGCGGAACGGGCGTAGCGGGGAGCATCCGCTGCGGCGGATATAGCGGTCCACCGTAGCGACGGGCGACTCACGCCGAACGGGGGCGGCGCCGACGGTTAGTCGGCGGGTTCGGCGTCGTCGATCGCGTCGTCGAGTCCGTGCAGTTCCGCCGGGCCGACGGCCTCGTCGGCGCGTTCCTCACGGATCTCGCGGGAGGTCGAGTCCTCCTGTTGGGACTCGACGACGGGATCGGTGTCACCGTCGGTCACGGAGAGGTACACCGACCGAAGCTCCGCCGTCTTGTCTGCCTCGTCCGTCTCTCGGTCCTCGTCTGCCTCGGATTCGGATTCGGTCATGGGTGGTGACCCTCATCGAATCCGATGGATCGGGCGGTGAATATAAACCCCCCGCCACTTTCACGAAATGAGAATCGTCGGTATCAACGACATCCGTTCCCGTCCAGACGAACGGCGTAATCGAAAGCGACAGGTACGGTCACTGTTCGACGTCGGCGGAGTCGTCGTCGCTACACGTCGTCGACGGCGACGCGAGTCCCGTAGCCGGAGTCGCCGACGACCTCGCCGTCCTCGTAGACGACCTCGCCGCGGACGACGGTCGTCACTGCCTTGCCGGTGAACGACTCTCCGATAAAGGGCGTCACGCAGTTCTTCGAGTGCAGTTCGTCGCTATCCTCGAGCGTCCACGCATGTTCGGGGTCGACGATCGTGAAGTCGGCATCGGTGCCGACCTGCAGCGATCCCTTCTGGGGGTACATCCCCCAGATCTGCGCCGGACGGGCCGAGTGCCGTCGCACCCACTCCTCGAGGGAGAGCCGGCCTTGATCGACAAAGGAGAGCATGACCGGAATTTCGGTCTCGAGGCCGACGAAGCCCGAGACGGCGTCCCAGGTGTTGCCGAAGGGGTCGTCGACTTTCTTCTCCTCGGGGGTGTGGGGGGCGTGATCGGTCGCGATGGTATCGATCGCGCCCTCGTCGATACCGACCTCCCACAACCGCTCGCGCTCCTCGGCGTCCCGAATCGGGGGCTGAATCCGCGCCGGGTTCCCCTTCTCGCGCATGACCTCCTCGGTGAACCAGAGGTAGTGGGGCGTCGTCTCGGCGGTGACGTCGACGCCGCGTTCCTTGCCGCGAGCGACGGCCTCGGCCGCGGAGCCGGAGGAGACGTGGAACATGTGGACCTTTGCGCCGGTCTCCTCGGCGAAGGTGATCATCCGCTCGACGGCCTCCTGTTCGGCAATCACGGGCCGGGAGTGGGAGTGATCGATCGGGTCGTTTCGCCCCTCGGCCTTGAACCGCTCCGTGTAGTGGTCGATGATCTCCCCGTTCTCCTCGTGGAAGCCCAGCCGTTTGCCGGTCTCGCGGATCGTCTCCATCGCCTCGATGATCTCGCCGTCGTTCGGCGGCGGGACGTCGCCCACCGTCGACCCGAGGAAGATCTTGAACCCGAGCGGGCCGACCGCGTCGATATCGGGGATGGTATCGAGGTTCTCGCTCGTGACGACCGCGTAACTCTGGAAGTCGACGTGGGCCGAGGCCTCGCCGCGCTCGAACTTCAACTCGAGGTGCTCCGGCCGGTCGATGACGGGATCCGTGTTGGGCATCCCGACGACGGTCGTCACGCCGCCGGCGGCCGCGGCCCGCGTGGCCGACTCCCAGTCTTCCTTGTACTCGAGGCCGGGCTCGCGGTTGTGGATGTGGCCGTCGACGATCCCCGGCACCAGCGCGTTACCCTCGCCGTCGACGACCTGCTCGGCATCGGGAAGCCGGTCGCTGCGGCCGACGGCGACGATCTCACCGTCCTCGACGGCGACGCCCGAGTCAGGCGAGCGGCCCGCCGGCGTGACGACGGTACAGTTGCGTACGACGAGATCAACGGACATTGCCGAGAGGTTGCTGAGGGGCGCGCATATAGCTTCCCCAAACGAATCGCGCCCGGTCCGCGAATCCCGGGTGCATCGCACACCATTCTCCGGAGCGGGCAATGCGATTCCGGACCGTGACCGACAGATCCGTCCCCGTAAGCACCAGTTTACGGGAGCGAGCAGACGGAACCGCGAAGGTACGAATCGGATACTAAACAGCGGGTGGCTGGTAGAACGGTCCAATGGATACAGCAGCGATTCGCGACAAAACGGTGCTCGTCACCGGCGGCGGCGGGTTTATCGGAAGTCACCTCGTCGAGGCGCTGGCGCCGCACAACGAGGTCCGGGTCCTCGATAACTTCTCCTCGGGCGACCGGCGCCACCTCCCCGACAGCGTGACGGTCGTCGAGGGCGATATCGGCGATCCGATCGCCCTCCAGCGGGCGGCCCGCGGCGTCGACGTCATCTTTCACCACGCGGCGCTCGTCAGCGTCTCCCGCAGCGTCGACGCTCCGCGGCGGAGCAACGAGACGAATCTCGACGCGAGCCTGCTGGTCTTAGAGCAGGCCCGCCAGGAGGACGCCCGCGTCGTCGTCGCCTCGAGCGCCGCGGTGTACGGCCACCCCGACGAACTCCCCGTCTCGGAAACCGCGTCGACCGAACCGACCTCGCCCTACGGCATCCAGAAACTCGCTGTCGACCAGTACGCTCGCCGCTACGCGGATCTCTACGATCTGGAGACGGTCGCGCTGCGGTACTTCAACGCCTACGGACCGCGCCAGCAGGGTCCCTACAGCGGCGTCATCTCGACGTTCCTCGAGCAGGCGCGCGCGGGCGAACCGATTACGATCGAGGGCGACGGCGAACAGACTCGGGACTTCGTTCACGTCAGCGATATCGTCCGGGCGAATCTCCAGGCGGCGACGACCGATGCGGTCGGCGAGGCCTACAACATCGGCACGGGAAGCCGGACGTCGATCGAGGAGTTGGCGGAGACTATCACGGACGCGACCGGCTCCGACTCGCCGATCGTCCACCGCGATTCCCGCCCCGGCGACATCAGACACAGCGGCGCGGACATCTCCAAAGCCAGGCGAACGCTCGGGTTCGAGCCGCGCGTGAGCCTCGAGAGCGGGATCCAATCGCTCGTTGACGGGACGCGGCTGCTGCCGGCGGACACCGACGTCGAATCGAGTCGAGAAGAACGAACCATCAGCTGAAGGCGGCGTGCGGGCTCGCAAACGCTATCAGAAGATTGTTTGGTACCAATTACCAAGGAGTCGTCACCTGTCTCGAGAGACGATCGAAAACAGAGTTAGTAGCGGATAGAACGGCGTTTCCGTGAGTGTAGGTGAAAGATAACTAACGGAATACGCCGCCTCACGAACGGGTATGATCGAGAGTCTCGCCGGCGTCGCCACGGTTCCCGGCCAGAGCGGCGCAACGCCCGTACAGAGTCTCGTCGTCTTCGCCGTCAGCCTGCTGATCGGCGCGATCGGCATCTACGTCGGCGCGAAGGTGATCGTCGACGCCGAGGACTACACGTACGCGCTCGTCACGGCGTTGATCGGGGCGGTCGTCTGGGGCGTCGTCGGGTTCTTCCTCGGTTGGATTCCGCTGCTCGGCCCGCTCCTGGTCTTCGTCGCCTACCTCGCGGTGATCAACGCCCGGTATCCGGGCGGCTGGATCGACGCCGCCGCGATTACGATCGTCGCCTGGCTGTCGGTCCTGGTCGTCCTCTACGTCCTCGCGCTCATCGGCGTTACCGGGTTCGAGGCCGCCGGCGTGCCGGGCTTCTAGAGCGGACGAGAGCCGCCCGCGCCAGCGTCGTCGCTTGACTGTCCGCTCTCGCGATAAGTGTCCGCCGCCGTTCCGCGCAACCTCGGTCGAGCCCTCGCGCGAATCACCTCGAGCGCGACTGAATTCCACCGTAGCACTCTCGCGGCACGATACTACTCGTGGCACAGTGGTCCCATAGCTGCATGTTCCGGTCTCCGTCGCGACTCGCTCGAACTGTCAGGAGACGGGACTGTCTCGAGCACTGCTCGAAAGGAGTGTTCGGACGACCCGCGACGAGTCGTCTCGTCGCACCCTGTTCGATCGACTCGAGTGAGAGAAACGGCACACGCAGGATCGGTGCGGAGGCGGCCCGAGACTCCGATCGATCGGCGTTCAACTGATTCCGATTCTCGAGACAATCACCGAATTGATTGCTTACCGGCTGAATCGGAACGAATCCCGGCTAGTCGTTTCAAACGTCCGACCGAGTTTATTCGAACCCTCGGTCTACGGCTCTTCGAAGCACCGTTGCGCCTCCCATCGTCGTCAGGTTCGCCGACAGGTTCGGCAGCCGAGATCAGATCGGCTGCGACGGCCGTCCACGGGGGAATCGCGCGGACCGGCGGGACGCTGGAACAGGCGTGCACCGGGCGTGTAGGGATCGCTAACCGCGGCGGGAACCCTGACGAGCCACCGATCAAACGACCGCATCACCGATCGTGAAATACCCTACAGGAACGATAAATGATCGATAAAAAACATTTTGGGGAGCGGTATCGACGGTACAGGGAAACGTGAGCGTGAGCGAATCAAGTCCCATCCAATCCACATGAGCATTCACTTCCGAGTTAGTCTCGCGATGATCGCCGCCTTCGGACCGAGTAGCATCGGCATCGAGCCACCCGTATCAACACCCTCCCTCGAGTCGCTGGGTGGAGTCACGCCGTTGACTCGGCCACTCCAGATCGAGTGGAGCCCGCACGTCGCGGCGCTTGCGGGCATCGTTGCGCTCGCACTCCTGGGCGGCGTCCTCGTTGCCCGTAACCGGTTCGATCAACAGAACGCCTTCGTGGCCGATCCGGAACCGCGCCGCGAGGAGTTTCTCACCGATCGCGAGCACGTCCAGCAGCTCATCCGCGAGAACGGCGGGCGGATGAAACAGTCGAAGATCGTCAACGACGTCGACTGGTCGAAAGCGAAGGTCAGCCGACTGCTCGCCGAACTCGAAGAGGAGGGACGCATCACGAAACTCCGGCTCGGCCGCGAAAACCTGGTCTGTTTGCCGGGCCACGAACCAACGGCCTCCCAGTCGCCCGAGAAGCCGAAAAGCGAATGAGAGAGGCGAAGCTATCAACAACCATTGTTTTCCTGAGCCGGCTCGAAGCCGGAATCCGGCTCCTGTGGCCGTAGTTTCCTGTTACGTGACGAAATGGTTGTGGCGGTTTATGCGGCGAACGGACGGAGTAATCGGTGCCATCACGGCACAGACATGAACGCACGCAATCAGCTACTTGCGGTACTCACCGCGTTGATGCTGGTGTGCTCGAGCGGGGCGATGGTCGTCGGTGCGGCACCGACAACCGTCGACGAGCACACTCAGGTCGACGACGATGAGACCGACGTACCCGAGGAAGGGAACGACACATCGACAGCCGAGGACACCACCGATAGTGTCGCGGAGGAATCGAACGACAGCGATGCGGAAGAACCGACTGGGGAGGAAAACCAGTCGGAAGAACTGATCGATGAGGAAGTCGACGGCGAGCAAGACGCCTACGTCAACTTCAGCGATCAGGCGACCGAGGGCGAGACGGTCGTCATCGATAACGTGACCATGGCGAGCGGTGGATTCGTCGTGATTCACGACAGCAGCCTGCTGGCCGGCGGCGAAAACGTCTTCTCGAGCGTCATCGGGACGTCCGCATATCTCGAGGCGGGAACGCACGAGAACGTTGAAGTGACGTTCGACGAACCGCTCACGGAAGACGAGACGCTGATCGCGATGCCCCATCGCGACACGAACGCGAACGAGACGTACGATTTCGTCGAAACCGAGGGTGCAGCCGACGCTCCGTACCTGACGGCAGAGGATGATCCGGTCACCGATCAGGCTGTCGTCACCGTGGGCGAGCCGGCAGCCGAGGAGCCGAACGAGACTGAAGAACCGGTCGACGAGGTACCGGTTGAAGAACCGAACGAGACCGAAGAACCGGTCGACGAGGTACCGGTTGAAGAACCGAACGAGACCGAAGAACCGGTCGACGAAGAACCGGTTGAGGTGCCGAACGAGACCGAAGAACCAGTCGAAGAAGAAGAACCGGTTGAGGTGCCGAACGAAACTGAAGAGCCAGTCATCGAGGAGCCCAACGAGACCGATGACGGCAGAATAAGCGTCCACATCGAAAACGTGACCGTCTTCGTGTTCCTCGGAGACCACCCGGACATGCCCGCAGCCAATGAGAGCTACTCCGGGTGCAACACAGACGGAATCTCCGTCGAGAACGGTACCGATACTGCTAACGAGACCGATACGAGTACCGAAACCGGCGCTGCGACTGAGGGCACGTTCGAGATGGGCGAGCAGCAGATAGACGTCACGCTCGGCCAGGTCACGGTCGTTCCGGTCAGCCAGCACCAGTCCGGAATGAGTGATCACCATGCCGGAACGGGCGAGTCGGTCCACGAGCAGTCCAACGAGACCGAATCACCGATCGAGGCACAGCCCGGAGCGGCCGATAACGGCAACGCCGATATCGTCATCGAGCAAGCGACCGTCTTCGTGTTCATCGGGGACACCGGCGAGCTCCCCGAACAGCCGGTCGAAGAACCGAACGAGACTGAAGAGCCGATCGTTGAGGAACCGAACGAAACCGAAGAGCCAGTTGAGGACGAAGAAACCGGAGAGACGATCATCGAGGAATCGAACGAGACTGAAGAGCCGGTCGTTGAGGAACCCAACGAGACTGAAGAGCCGGTCGTTGAGGAACCCAACGAGACTGAAGAGCCGGTCGTTGAGGAACCCAACGAGACTGAAGAGCCGGTCGTTGAGGAACCCAACGAGACTGAAGAGCCGGTCGTTGAGGAACCCAACGAGACTGAAGAGCCGGTCGTTGAGGAACCCAACGAGACCGAAGAACCGATCGTTGAGGAACCCAACGAAACCGAAGAGCCAGTTGAGGACGAAGAAACCGGAGAGACGATCATCGAGGAATCGAACGAGACCGAAGAGCCAGTTGAGGAACCCAACGAAACCGAAGAGCCAGTTGAGGACGAAGAAACCGCTGATTCGTTCACGGTCGAGAACCTTCAGGCTCCCGCCACCGCCGAGGCCGGTGAGCCGCTCACCGTCACGGCAACGGTCACGAACCCGACGGACGAGGAGCGAACCGAAGCGGTCCAGTTCCGTCTGGACGGTGACTTAGTCGAAGCGCAGGAAACGACGCTGGCAGCCGGTGAGACCACTGACGTCGAGTTCGAGGTCGACACGAGCGACATCGAGCCCGGACAGTACGTCCACATGGTCCTCACTGACTTCTCCGGCGAGGTCAGCGCGATCGAGATCACCGCGGCGACGAGCGGTGACAGCGACCTCGAGAGTGAAGGTGACCTCGAGAACGACACGACCGTCGACGGAGAGACCAACGTCACCGTCAACGAGAGCACCAACGCGACGGCCGGCATCACCGCCGCGAACTGAGCTGAGTCGCGCGATGCAGGCGGCCGCACTTTTTTCGAACGGACGACAGGAGAAGTGACGACGGACCCTTGCAGATCGGCGGGACAATCAGCTGAGCAGACGATACAGGCTGCTCGCGGCGACGATCAGGAGTACAAGGACACTCGAGAGCACGGGATCGATGCTCGAGATGAGCGGAATGCCGAGGCCGGCGAGCGCGATGATCGCGAGGCCGACGATACAGCAGGCCAGGTGGAGTTGCAGGACCGAGGCCTGCAACTCGCCGTGGCCGTCGATGTACTGCAAGACGTCCTCGAAGTTCGGCCCCGGCGTGATCGTCTTCGAGTCGGAGTCGTACTCGATGACGGCGTCCTCCTGTAGCTGCGGGAGATGCGTCTGCTGTAGGGAGACGTAGACGCTCTTGTAGAGGTTGTTCGGAACGGGGGTCGTATCCGTCTCGCTGGCAGCGATCTCCGAGGCGATATCCGAGACGTCGACCTGTCCGGCCTCTTCAGCGAGCAACTGTACGATCGCTCTCCGTCTGTCGTTCCCGAGAATGTGAAATACTTCACTTTCCTCGAGCGACTCAGTTCGATTCGTTTGGACAGACATCGATCAGAAAGCGAACGCGTGCTCCACGAACAGTCCACCACCAGCTACCATGCACGCTTGCCTTTCGCAGACCACTGACTTTAACTTTTGCAGGCTAGGAAGTCGCTGTTCGGCGGCGAGGACACGCGGCGACGCAGGCTAGCGAGTAAGGCGAGGGTACACCGGGACCGTAATGTCGCACTCGAGGGGCCCAGTCGTATCGTGACACGATCACGTCTCTCTCAGGTACGGTCGGTTCGTGTCACCGAGCCACCGACGGAGGAATCGAACGGGTCCACAGTTCGGGAGGGTCCTCCGGCGATAGGACTAGTGATCTCGAGGAACGCGTCGCCGAAAACAGTCGACCGCGGACGGAACGTCGCAGCCGGAGCCCGGCGCGTTACTCACCGGGGAGGTGGCCGCCGGACTGCATTTCGCGGTACGTCGTACAGGCCGGACACCCGTGGACGATATCACCGTTATCACCGAAAACGCGTGCGAACTGCTGTGTGACGTGGGTGCCGCAGTTTCGACAGCGAGCGCCTGCCGTCGACGATTCCATGGGCTTCCAGTCTTGTTGGGTGGATTTCATGGTTGGGGGATGGTGCGCGGACGAGCAGTGGTACACTGCGGCGGTCGCCGTCTCGGTCCGATCGGCGCGCCGAATTGGGGCGCGTCGAGACGGGCCGATAGCGGCGGATCCGACCGCGAGACCATCGCACTCGTCCGAACGACATCCTATCGAGGGGAGCAGATACGAATAAAGGACGGAGACCGTTCACCTCTCGAGCGGTTTCGAGAACCGCGAAATACGCAGTTTCCGGCCCCGTAGCGTGCCGTACGGCCCCGAGAAACCGCCTGGCTGGATTTCGTCCCGACGATTGGGACAGTGAATTCAGATGGCTTTGCCCGCATTCGGCGTTTAAAGACCGTATTGGGCGACTCGAGCCGGATCGAAATTCATTATTTCGAGGAGGAAACGTCGAGTTTCGGCGTCGAATACTGATATTTCCGCGGAATAAGGTGCATCGTTATAAAATACCACTATCGCTTACCGATCGTCGTGCTGGAATGTAACGGTGGTGTCCGCGACCGGGATGGACCACGCCCAGTCGATCCGTACCGAACCCTCTCCCGCGAGAGCGAACGAAGTCGATCTCCACGAACTCAGTGAATACGACGATGTCAATGCAAGCAAGCGATACACGAACGGAATCCGCGCCCGACCCGTCCGCCCAGCTCGACGTGCTCGGCGACGAGTGCGCACGAATGATTCTCGTCGCCACGAGCGACGGTCCGAAGACGGCAAAGGAGCTAACGAAGCGGACGGACAGCTCGTCGGCGACGGTGTATCGACGGATCAATAACCTCCTCGAGAGCGGACTCCTCTCGGAGTGCGTTCGCTTCGACGACGACGGCTCGCATACGACGGCTTACGAAGCGACGATCGAAACGCTCGAGGTAGAGATCTGTGCGGACGGGATCGACGTTTCGATGCCGTCCACCGACGAGTGAGTGCGGGCGACGCAATCGATCACAGTGTGGGGGCTGCCCGACCGAGTAGGTCGACGGGGGCGCCGGGAGGCAAGTGAACGACAGCTGTCGCCCGACGCACAGGTACGGACCGTCTCTCTGGAATGAGAATCGCCGGAACGTGCACTTTAGTTCCGCGAATATGTCCTGAAAGGAGTTCTAACATCCCTGTATGATACGGATAACAAATATCTACTCAGGGGAATGGTCACTGTGATTGAGCAATGCACGATCTGACCGGCTTCCAGCGGGACCTCCTGTACGTGATCGCAGGCGCAGATCAACCGTCAGGACAGACCGTCAAAGACGAAGTCGAGAAGTACTACAGCTCCGAGATCAATCACGGACGACTGTATCCCAACCTCGATACACTCGTCAACAAGGAACTCGTCGAGAAAGGGGAACTCGACAGGCGGACGAACTACTACGCGATCACGGAGACGGGCCACGAGCGAATCCAGGAGCGTCGCGAGTGGGAAGAGCAGTACGTCGATTTCTAGACTCCCGAGAGCCGCGCGTGGGAAGCCGACCAGGGTCTGCCGGTGGTCGGCCTGCAAAAACGTATCACGCACGCGACCGGTATCGACGGCCGAGCTGACCGCCGAGGCGGTAACCCGACCATAACAAAGCGATTCCCGACAGAGAGAACGAAGCGAGAATGCTCTACGTGTCGTCTCCAAACGGATTACGCCCTCCCGATCAACACCCGGTGGCTAACCGATGAGTCACGGAACGAGTCGCCTGACGGGAGTCGGCGTCATCCGCCAGTATCCGTTCGATCTCGCCGTCGTTTCGGTCGCCGCGATACTGGCGTACGGAATCGCAACGGCCACGCCGGACGGGAACGCGGTGCGGTTGCTCGTCACCTTCCCGCTGGTGCTCTTCCTCCCGGGGTATGCGCTGGTCTCGGTCCTGTTCCCGGCGGCCGATCGAAGCGAGCGGGAAGCGACGTCGACGCCGCTCGATCGACAATCCCGCGGCATCGACGTCCTCGAACGACTGGGACTCGCGGTCGCGCTCTCGCTTGCGGTCGTGCCGATTGTCGGGATCGCCCTGCCGTTTACCCAATGGGGCTTTACGACCGTCTCGACGGCGGCGACGCTCTGTGTCGTCACCGTCGTGCTCGCCCAGCTCGGCGTCATCAGGCGGTTCCGAACGCCGGCATCTGAGCGGTTTACCGTCTCCCCGCTCGCGTCGCTCGCGCGACTCCGGCGCGACGAGAGCGCCGTCGCGACGGCGTCCTCGATACTGGTCGTGCTCGCGATCGGGGCGGCGGCGGGGGCGCTCCTGTTCGGCTTTCTCGTGCCGCCGTCTACCGGCGGCTACACCGAACTGGCGCTGTACAGCGACGACGGCGGCGAGGAGCTGGTCGCCGGCAACATCACCGACGAGGTCGCGCCCGGCGAATCCGTCCCGGTGACCGTCTCGATCACGAATCAGGAAGGCGAGGTGACCGACTACACGGTCGTCGTCCAGGAGCAGGTGATCGAAGACGACAGCGTCGTCGAACGGACGCGGCTCGAGGACCTCGAGACCACCCTCGACGACGGGACGACGGGGACCGGCGAACTGAGCGTCACGCCGACGGCATCGGAGGGCGAAACCGTCCGGATTAGCGTCCTCCTGTACGAGGGAGAGCCGCCGGAAGAGCCGACGAACGAGAACGCCGAGGAAGACACCTACTTCTGGGTGACCGTCGAGGAGTAACGCGTCTCCGACGCCGGAGACGCGACGGTCGCGATTCGTCTATCAGTCTCGAGCGCTGATAGCGACGGCACGTCGCTGTGACGGAGCGGTCATCGGACGCTCCGCTCCGACCGCACTGCGTCGATCCCGTTTTGACCGGAGCGCGACTGCTTCGGGAGCGTCTCGATAGCCGATCCGGGATGAGTATCTCGAGAGCGAACCGAGACCACCAGTCGAGAGCGGCGGCCGGCCGTCGATCGGCGCTGTACGCTCGACGAGAGCTTTTCAGTCACCGTTCGTCCACTGGATCCCTCGCCGTTCGCCGGCGGGTACTCGCTGGAGCGTCGACGTCCACACTGAGAGACGAGTCAATGAGAAAGAATGAGAGCGCTGTCGAAATGAGGTGGTAATACAGTCTTATACTCGGCATCGTGCGTGAGGACGAGAGCGAGCGGTCGTGGTAACGCAACTGGTTGCGCCGGCACAGGGCCGGCGGCCTCGCTGCCGTGAGCAGACGGACGGGAGCGAATCGGGTTCGGAGGTCCGAGCGACGGCGCGAGCGAGAAGAGTGAGCGAGAACCGCGACGATGCACCGGGAGACCGGAAGGCCAGCGAGCGCTCCCGGCCGGAGCGGGACACGCGAGTCTCAGTGGGATCAACTGACGCGTAGAACCAGTCGGGCGGCGTAGGCCTAACGGTCGTCAGCTCGTCAAGCCAAGGGGCAACTCGAGGTCGGGTCGCCGCGAGACGTGCTGGACCACTGCGAGGGCGAGAACGAGCAAGCAAAGCGTCAGTGCGACGACCGGCGCGGCGGCCGCCGTCAGGGGACCGATCGAGAGCCACGAGATCACGAGTCCGAGGACGCCTAGCGCCGTTACCGTCACGTACGGCCGGTGCCACTCCCGCTGATCCTCGAGTCGGTGATCGAGGTAGGGGTCGAAGACGTCCTCGTGGGGGAGGAGATCGATGGTGTGATCGTCGGGGTCCCAGTCGACGATTCCGTGTTCTTCGAGCATCGGCAGGTGAGTCTGGTAGAGGGAGATGTACACCCGCCGACGCTGCGTGCGCGTTACTTCGTCCGGGTCGACGTCGTTTTCCCAGGCAGCGACCTGTTCGACGAGCGGAGCGAGATCGCAGGCGCCGCCCTGCCGCTTGAGATACTGGACGGTCCGTCGCCGACGAGCGTTGCTGAAGACGTCGAACAGTTCGGCCTGTGTCAGTTCGTGTTCAGACATAGGCGTCCTCGCGTTCCCAAACCGGTTTCCGAATCCGGTTTCCGGGGCTATTCGGATACCTCACGTCACCGAATGGGACGGATTGGCACTTTACTATCACTCGGCTACCCGTGCGAAAGGGATTTATACCAGCTTCCGGCTGTGACTGACATCTAAGCCGACATTTCTCCGCGAACTACCGTCCGGATCGACTGAGCACGGGCGGAGCCACCTCTATCGAGGTGATTTCGCCACGTCGACCACCATCTCGTGTATAGTTCGTGACTACGGCGGCCTCAGGGCAGGGATAACAAAGCCGTGCTACCGGCTGTATCAGCACGATTGCCCACGCGGGTATCGAGTACTCAACGATGTATCATCCAACACGACAGTTCCGTACTCACGGCACGGTCTCGAGGAACGGTTCCGGAGGTGAGACGCCGTGAGCGGGTTCGTCCACGGGGAGGATTGCACGGTCGACGACGACGCGACGGTCGGACACGGCGAGTTCGACGAGCCGACGCGAGTCGGCGACGGCGCGACGATCAGGGCCGGCTCGATCGTCTACGGCGACGTGACGATCGGCGACGAGTTCACGACCGGTCACGACGTCCTGGTCCGGGAAGGGACGACGATGGGCGACGACGTCCTCGTCGGCACCAAGACGGTCATCGACGGTCAGACGACGATCGGCTCCCACGTCAGCCTCCAGACGAACGTCTACATTCCGACCGAGACGACGATCGGGGATAACGTCTTCATCGGGCCGAGCGCGGCCCTGACGAACGACGAGTACCCGATCAGGACGGACAACGGCCTCGAGGGGCCGACGATCGAGGACGGCGCATCGATCGGGGCGAACGCGACGCTGTTGCCCGGCGTCACTATCGGCGAAAACGCCTTCGTCGCCGCCGGGGCGGTCGTCACCGAGGACGTCCCGCCGGACACGCTCGCCGTCGGCACGCCGGCGACGGTTCAGGCGTTGCCCGAACCGCTCGAGGGAGCAAACCAGATCGCATGACTGACCCGAACACCGATCCCGACAGCGAAGGGGAGTCCAGAACCGACGCCGATACCGGGCCGGTCACCGAGGCCGACGGTGGCGTCGCCGAGGCCGAGACCGAGAGCGACGCGTCGGCGCCGGAGCCGAGCGACGAGGGCGCCGAGACCAGCGACTCCGTCTCGATCGCGAACCCGACGCTCAGCGACGACGCCGTCGAGCGAGTCGAATCGATCCTCGAGAGCGGCATGCTCGCCGACGGGCCGGAAGTCAGAGCCTTCGAGGACGAGTACGCCGCCTACTGCGGCACCGACCGGGCCGTCGGGACCTCCAACGGGACGACCGCCCTGCACGCGGCCCTCGAGGCGCTTGGCCTCGAGGAGGGCGACGCGGTGCTCACGTCGCCGTTTTCCTTCGTCGCGAGCGCGAACGCGATCAGACTCGCCGGCGGCAAGCCGGTCTTCGCCGACATCGATCCGGAGACGTACACGCTCGATCCGGACGCCGTCGAAGGGGTCCTCGAGGAGCGCGACGACGTCGTCGGCCTGCTTCCGGTCCACCTCTACGGGCTTGCGGCCGACATGAAGCGGCTCCGCGAGATCGCCGACGAGCGCGACCTGTTCGTGCTCGAGGACGCCTGCCAGGCCCACGGCGCGGCGATCGACCGCGAGCGAGTCGGTTCGTTCGGCGACGCAGCCTGCTTCTCGTTCTACCCGACGAAGAACATGACGACCGGCGAGGGCGGGATTATCACGACCGATCGCGACGACCTCGCCGATCGAGCCGCGAGCTTCGTCAACCACGGCCGGGACGTCGGCGAGGGCGGCAGCTACGAACACGTCGACCTCGGCCACAACTACCGCATGACGAGCCTCGCCGCCGCCATCGGCCGCGAGCAACTCGAGCGGCTGCCCGAGTTCAACCGGGCGCGTCGGGAAAACGCCGCGTACTACGACGAGCGGCTGGCCGAGCTGCCGGTCGAGACGCCGACGGAACCCGAGGGCTACCGACACGTCTACCACCAGTACACGATCCGGACCGACGAGCGCGACGAGCTGGCGGCGACGCTCGACGAGCGAGGCGTCGACACCGGGATCTACTACGGGACGCCGATCCACCGGCAGCCGGCCTACGAGACGGTGAGTACGGCCGCGGCGACGCTCCCCGAGGCCGAGCGGGCGGCCGAGACCGTGCTCTCGCTGCCGGTGCATCCGACCCTCTCGGAGCGCGATCGACGAACCGTCGTCGAAGCAGTAACCGACCACTTCCACTCCCAATGAACGGAACACCTTCACAACCGATTCGGGCCGGCGTCATCGGCGTCGGCTCCATGGGCGAGAACCACGCGCGCGTGTACAGTGAACTACAAAACGTCGACCTCGCCTGCGTCACCGACCACGACGAGGAGCTCGCGCAGCGAGTCGCCGACGCGTACGCCACCGACGCCGTCGCGTTCGAGACCGCACTCGAGCGCTGTGACGTCGTCACCGTCGCCGTCCCGACGCGGGCCCACTACGACGTCGTCTCGGAGTGTCTGAACGCCGGCGTCCACGTTCTGGTCGAAAAACCGATCGCCGAAACGACCGAAGAGGGCCGCGCGCTGGCCGAACTGGCCGAGGAACGAGGCCTCGTCCTTCAGGTCGGCCACATCGAGCGGTTCAACCCGGCCGTCCAAACGGTGACGGACCTAGTCGAGGACCTCGACGTCATCAGCGTTGAGGCCGACCGGCTCGGTCCGCCGCTCGATCGGACCGCGCTGGGCAACGTCGTCTTCGACCTGATGGTTCACGATCTCGATATCGTCGCCGCGCTGCTCGACGACCGGCCCGACTCAGTGACCGCGACGGGAACCGAGGGCGGGCAGTACGCGACGGCGACGCTGGAGTTCGACGACGTCGTCGCCTCGCTGACGGCCAGTCGCGTCACGCAGAAGAAAGTCCGGACGCTGACCGTCACCGCTCGCGAGTGTCTCGTCGAGGTCGACTATCTGGAGCAGTCGGTGCTGATCCACCGCGACTCCTATCCGGAGTACCTCACCGACGACGGAAAGCGTCGGTACCGCCACGAGAGCGTCGTCGAACGTCCCCGCGTCGACAACGGCGAGCCGCTTCGCCACGAACTCGAGGCGTTCGTCGAGGCCGCCCGGAACGGATCCGAACCGGTCGTCACCGCCGAAGACGGCATCCGGGCCCTCGAGATAGTCCAGTCGATCGACTCGCTGGTTACCGAAGAGACCGAGAAACGGGAGGTGGAGGCCTGATGGCCGGCGAGGACTCCGCTGGCGACGAGAGCGACGTTGGGCTCTACGACGCAGATATTGCGCCGGAACGCCAGCGCGAACTGCTCACCGACGGCGAGATTCCGGTCGCCGTCTACGGCCTCGGAAAGATGGGGCTGCCGCTGGCGGGCGTCTACGCCGAGACGACCGGGAACGTCACCGGCGTCGACATCGACCCCGACGTCGTCGACCGGATCAACGACGGCGAGAGCCACGTCATCGGCGAGCCGGGACTTGACGACCTCGTCGCCGAGCAGGTCGACGCCGGTCAGCTCGAGGCGACGACGGACGGCCCCGAGGCGGCCGCGAACGCGCGGATCCACGTGATCATCGTGCCGACGCTGCTGGACGACGACGACGATCCGAACCTGGCGACCGTCGAGTCGGTCGTCGACGATATCGCTGCCGGACTAGCGCCGGGCGATCTGGTCATCGCCGAGTCGACGCTGCCGCCGACGAGCTGTCGAGACGTTATCCAGCCGCATCTGGAACAGGAAAGCGGTCTCGACGGCGACGAGTTCGGACTGGCGTTCTGTCCGGAGCGGACGTCGAGCGGCCGCGCGCTGGAGGACATCCGCGGCGCGTATCCGAAGGTCGTCGGCGGGATCGATTCGGAGAGCACCCGGGCCGCCGCGGTCGTCTACGACGAACTCTCGAGCAACGAGGTGCACCCGGTCTCGGACGCGACGACCGCGGAGGCCGTCAAAGTGTTCGAGGGCGTCTACCGGGACGTCAATATCGGGCTGGCCAACGAACTGGGTCGGCTGGCCGACGAACTCGGCATCTCGGTCCGCGAAGCGATCGGGACGGCCAACGATCTGCCGATGTGCCAGCTCCACGATCCCGGTCCGGGCGTTGGGGGTCACTGCATCCCCTTCTACCCCCACTTCCTGCTCTCGCAGGCCGAAGAGCCGATGGATCTGACGCGGACGGCCCGCCGACTCAACGACGAGATGCCGGCCGTCACCGTCGGCCGACTCGAGCGGGAGCTCGAGGCGACCGGCGACGACCTCGCGGACGCGTCCGTGGTCGTGCTGGGAATTACCTACCGTCCCGGCGTCGAGGAGACGCGCGCGTCGCCGGCGATCGGCGTGATCGACGCGCTGCAGGAGGCCGGCGCGGACGTCGCCGGGGTCGATCCGCTGGTCGATCCCGCCGACTACGGCGCGCGAGCGGTCGACATCGACGACCTCACAGCGGAGTCGTTCGACGCCGCGGTCGTCGTGACGCCCCACGCCGAGTTCGAATCGATTCCGTGGGCCGACCTCGAGCCGATGGTCGTCGTCGACGGCCGGGACGCGGTCGACCTCTCGGGAACGCCACACCGGAGATACACCCTCGGCGGAACGGCGGACGGACGGCCGCCGCGAGACGACGGCGGCGCGGACGCGATCGCGGCGGACGAACGCTCGCTGACCGCCGACGGCGGCACCGACGAGCGACTGACGGAAACCGGCGGCACCCTCGAGAACCCCGGGGCAGACGATGTATAAGGGCAAACGAATCGGCGTCGTCGTCACGGCCTACGACGAGGAGTCGTTCGTCGGGACCGTCATCGAGACGGTTCCGGACTTCGTCGACCGGATCTACGCCATCGACGACGCCTCGCCGGACGGCAGTTGGCAGGAGATCCAGCACGTCGCCGCGCGGATCAACGAGGACGCCGAGCCCGAGCCGGCGCTCGCGCTGGCCGACGGCGGCGACTCCCGGCGAGTCGTACCGATCCGCCACGAGGAGAACCGCGGCTACGGCGCGGCGGTCAAGACGGGGTACAAACACGCCGCCGAGGACGAGATGGACGTCGTCGCCGTGATGAACGGGGACGGCCAGATGGATCCCGCGATCCTCGATCGGATCATCGATCCGATCGTCGAGGGCGAGGCCGACTACGCGAAGGGGAACCGGCTGCTCCATCCCGAGGACCGCGAGGGGATGTCGACGTTTCGGTTCTTCGGCAACGCCCTGCTCACCGGCCTCTCGAAGTTCGCCTCGGGCTACTGGACCGTCGGCGATCCGCAGAACGGCTACACCGCCATCTCGCGGGAGACGATCGAACGGCTCGACCTCGAGGAGATCACCGATCGGTACGGCTTTCTCAACCACCTGCTGACGCACCTGAACGTCAACGAGTGTCGTGTCGCGGACGTCTCGATGTCGGCCGTCTACGGCGAGGAAAACAGCAGCATCCGCTACGTCCCGTTCGTGCGGTTCGTCTCGCTGCTGTTGCTCCGGAGTTTCGTCTGGCGGCTGAAGACCCGCTACGTGGTCGAGAAGTTCCATCCCGCCGTCGTCCTCTACAGCGCCGGTGCCACCGGACTCCTCGGCGGCAGCGCCGGATTCGGCAACTCGCTCGTGCGAACCCTCCGCGGAAAGGACGGGTACTCCGGGGCGATCAGCTCGTTCGTGGCCTTCCTGGTCGGCCTGATCGCGCTCGGGTTCGCGATCTACCTCGACTTCGACGAAAACGAATCACTCGAGACGACCAGATACGAGTACAGCGGCACGAGAACCGAGGTCGAGACGCCCGATCAGTCGATCGAGTAACGAACGATATCGTCGTCCTCGCACGCCGGACATCTGACCGTGTCCGCCGAGACGGTCGTTCCGCAGGTGCGACACTCGTAGATGACCGTCGGCGACGGGTCGCTCTCGCCGCTTTGCTGTGTCGTCGCGGGTGACTCGGTGGTGGGCTCCGATCCGGTAAAGAGACCGGAGAGCAGGCGAGAGAGTGACATAGAACTCAGTTACCAGTGCTTCTTTCGATTCGGGCATAAGTGTTTCGCGATCGGCTGTCTAGTCAAGCACCACGACCATCACTCATAGATGAAAATAGCGATTGAAACGGGAATAGAAGCGCATATTTCACCAAATCCAATCGTTAGTTAGGTGGGAAAGTTTATGCATGTCTACTCTACTTCATCCGGTATATGGAACGGAAGTCTGCGACCCGCGACGCACAGTCCACCGGCGACGATCGATCGGTCGCGGTCGATCCGGCCGATCAACCGCCCGCAGCGGCAACGGCCGAACCGACGACAGCGACGATCGCCGCGACCGCTCGAGATGCCGACTCGTCGGCGAACGCGCTGACGATCATCGGGCACGGCACCCCCTCGAGTTTCGAAATTACGGTCGACGGGACGATCGAACTGGTCGACGACGACAGCGAGTCGGCGACCGTCCTCTCGGGATCGACCCTCGAGGGGACGATCGAATCCGGGACGCTCCGGTTCCGGTTTACCGGCGACCTCGTGGACGTGACGCTCGTCGACCGTCGGATCACGGGCCTGTCCCCGACCGCCGTCCCGAACGTCCACGTGGACTACGCCGCCCCCGAGGAGTCACGGTCGTAGCTCGCCCGGTCTCGAGCGTGACAGTGCGATGCAACAGTATCTTGTAGCCCGACTGCGTTTTTCCGGCCAACGCGATCGTATTCACGGGGAGAACCAGCATGACCGAACCGAACGCGAACGACGGTGATGAGGAACCGGGCGCAACCACCCCGAACGCGGACGACGGTGACGGGGTACCTGACGCGAACACCCCGGACGCAGACGAGGGCGACGAGGAGCCGGACGTCGCCGCCGACTGGATGGACCCCGTCGACGACAGAATCCTCGAGTTGATGCGAGAGAGCTACATTTTCGATCCCGACCACATCGAAACGGAAGGCGTCTGCCGCGCGCCCCACGCCGCATACCGCTGTCGAGAGCTTAGCAAGCGCGGCCTGCTGGTGAAACAGGCCATCGGAATGTACGACATCACGGAGTTGGGAGAGCGATACCTCGAGGGTGAGGTCGATCCGAGCGATCTCGAGCCCGAGGACGAGTGACGCGCGGCTGACGGGTGGCGCGAGGGCGCGGTGACGCACGGACGCCCTCGCAGAAGCCGGAGCTACGCCGCGTCGACGGCCTCGGGAACGTCATCCTCGAGCATCGCGACGACGTCGTCGGCGCCGACGAACCCCTCGGCGCGGCGATCGATCTCCTCGCCGTCGGAAAACAGGATCAGCGTCGGCACCGAGCGGATCTCGAATCGCTCGACGAGTCCGATATCGTCTCCAGGGTTGATCAACGCGACCGGTATCCCGGTCGCACGGGCGACGTTGCCCAGAACCGGTTCCATCGCCTGGCACAGCGAACAGCCGCTGGTGTAGAACTCGACGAGGGCAACGTCGTGGCGCTCGAGGAAGGCGTCGAGGTCGTCGCCGGTCTCGAGGTGCGTCGGTTTGGTCGGGTCGTCCATACCGGTCCTATCGGCTTCGCGCTGAAATCGGTGACGTCGGCGAACGACGGGACGCGTCAGCGGAGAGATCCGACGCGATGAACGGACTCGCCGCCGATCTACTCGGATGAATTCGTTTGAAGCGTTCCGGGAGCGCGGCCTCGAGGCGACCGCGCCGACGGATGTCGTCGGTCCTCGTAGCCGCTCCGCAGCCGCCGCCGACGCGGCGGTTTTCGAACCGAGAGGATCGCACCGTTTCGCACGAAATCGTCCGTATACAGATGACGACTCGCGTGGACGATTCGAACCGTAACCGATGGCTTTACGCGCCGGCTTCGTCGGATCAGTCGATGACTCGGCCCGCAACCACCGACGAGAGTCCGTTAGTACCCCGGAAATCGACCTTGTTCTGCTGGGAGTGCGACCACGCGAATCCGATCGACGGCGACTGGGTTCGTCGGACGCGGGACCGACACGTCGAATACGACTGCCCCGTCTGCGAGACGACGCTTACGAAGCGGCCGCTTCCCGACGACGAGTCGGCCGATCGATCGACCGCTCGACCGACCGCGACGTGGCAGCGAACGATTCGAACCACGATCCAGGTCTGGCGAGCGACCATCGACATCGGACTGACCGGCGTCGCGGCGATATCGGTCACGCCGGGCGAGCGACTGCGACGCTGACGTCGATCGAACTCGGTCGGCTACCGCCGTGAGTCGCAGTCGTTCTCCTACCACTCACGTGCGGCCACAGCGTGGCGTCTCGATCGCTGTCGGATAGGTGTCCCGGTCAGTGTCGGTCTCCGCTCCGTTCGTCACGGACGCTCGGTAGCCTCTACACGACTATTCAGTTTACCCCGACGTTTTTCGGTCGTTGTCAGTCGTAACCCCTGATACACCCTTTACTAAACCACATTCGTCTATTTTTACTCCGCTATAGTAGTATTCGCCAACATCATTAGAACTTTAGTGCTATGATCCAATGCACTATTCGAGCAGAAGATGACAAGCGGAAATCTCACGTCCGCGGAAGAGGAGGTACTGAACGAGATCGAAGAACAGGATATCGACTTCCTTCGACTGCAGTTTACCGACATTCTGGGGACGGTGAAGAACGTCTCCGTGCCGGCCCGCCAGGCCGAGAAGGCCTTCACCGAGGGCATCTACTTCGACGGCTCCTCGATCGAGGGCTTCGTCCGCATTCAGGAATCGGACATGCGTCTGGTTCCCGACCCGGACACGTTCGCCGTCCTGCCCTGGAGACAGCGCGAGGACGGGGCCTCCGCCCGGATGATCTGTGACGTCTACAACACCTCGACGGGCGAGCCCTTCGAGGGCGACCCGCGCAACGTCCTCAAAGGGGCCATCGAGCGCGCCAACGACATGGGCTACGACGTCAACTTCGCGCCCGAGCCGGAGTTCTTCATGTTCGAGGAGGACGAGGACGGCCACGCGACGACCGAGACCGCCGACCACGGCGGCTACTTCGACCTCGCACCGAAAGACCTCGCCAGCGACGTCCGCCGCGACATCATCTACGGCCTCGAGGACATGGGCTTCGAGATCGAAGCCAGCCACCACGAGGTCGCTCGCGGCCAGTACGAGATCAACTTCGAGTATGACGACGCGCTCGCGACCGCGGACAACGTCGCCACCTTCCGTACCGTCGTTCGTGCCATCGCCGCCGAACACGACCTGCACGCGACGTTCATGCCCAAGCCGATCCCGAAGATCAACGGCTCGGGGATGCACACGCACATGTCGCTGATGACCGAGGACGGCGAGAACGCCTTCCACGACGAGGACGACGAGTTCAACCTCTCCGACACCGCCCACTCCTACCTCGCGGGCGTCCTCGAGCACGCGCCGGCGATCACGGCGGTCGCGAACCCGACGGTCAACAGCTACAAGCGCCTGGTGCCGGGCTACGAGGCGCCGGTCTACGTCGCCTGGTCGGACCGCAACCGCTCGGCGCTGGTCCGCAAGCCGGCCGCCCGCGTCCCCGCGGCCTCGCGCATCGAGCTGCGCTCCCCGGATCCCTCGTGTAACCCGTACCTCGCCTTCGCCGTCATGATCCACGCCGGTCTCGACGGCATCGAACAGGACCTCGAGTGTCCCGACCCGGTCCGGGAGAACATCTACGAGTTCGACGAACAGAAACGCGAGGAGTACGGCATCGAGACGCTGCCGTCGAACCTCGGCGAAGCCGTCGAGGCCTTAGAAGAGGACGAAGTCATCTACAACGCGCTCGGCGAGCACGTCGCGCCGAAGTTCGTCGAGGCCAAGCGCCAGGAGTTCGAGGAGTACCTCGTCGACGTCTCCCAGTGGGAACTCGACCGCTACCTCGAGCAGTACTGACGACCGTCATCGGCCCTCAGTTTCGTTCCGCTTGTTTTTCTCGGGTTGTCTCGAGCGCGTGTCGCTGTTGCAGTCGTCGGTGTCCGAGCGGTCTCGAGGACAGTAGTGGATTCGAGCGGAGAGATCCGTCTCGAGCGTCGGCTGTACACCTCACCTGGTTTTCGCGAGAATGGGGACGTGAGTATCGACTCGAGGCTGGGTTCGAGAGCGACCCGTCGGAGAAACCCACCAGACGTCACGAAATCGAGATCGTAACGACGGGCCACGACGTCCTGCTCAGTTCGCGACGACGTACTCCTCACCGCGCCGTTCGATCAGGTCTTCGCTCGAGAGCGTGTTCAGCAGACTCAGGATCGAGAGCTGTTTCATCGCCAGCAGGTCGCCCAGATCGTCGGCCGTCGCGCCGCCCGTCGCCTCGAGACAGAGGTAGACGAGTTTCGCCTGCGCGGAGTCGAGCTCGTCGGGAATCGGTTCGATCCGGGGCTCCGATCGCTGCTTCTGTGAACTCATTGTCACCAGGGCCGTCCCCATTCGTGTATATAAATCCACACGTGGATTGTGTATATATCGAGTAAAGGAGTACAGTACAGGGTTCGATATAATTTCGTCGAGCGGGAAATATGGTTGGTGATGGCAAACATGATGATCGACAACCGAGGCGACTCCGAATCGGTGCGGCCAAGCCCGATCCGTCGAGGAACGGGTCGGAACCGACGGGGGTTTTACGGGTGTCGACCCACTTTCGAGACGACCCGATGACGAACGATCGCGATCGCCCGACGCTGCCGTCCGATCTCGACCGCGACGCCAGGGAGGCGCTGGCGCGACTCGAGGATCGAGACGCCGACGACCTCCGCGCTATCGCCGCCTATCTCGAGGAACTCGCGGAGTGGACGGAATCGGCCGCGGACGATTCGGACGAACGAGCGGAGACGGATCCGGCTGCGAGCGACCGCAGCGGCGATGCCGGTGACGAGATCGGCGACGACCACGAGTACCCCAAGGACGTCCCGGATCGAGCGACGGTTACGGTCAAGGAAATCGCCGGCACGACCTACTACTACTACCAGTGGCGTGACGGAGACCGGATCGAGTCGAAGACGGTCCAACGAAAGAACGGCAGTTGGTGAGAGCGAGATATTCCGCCCCGCGAAACGGCGTCCGGTTTCGGCGGCGCCACGTGTTCGCCGGGGAACAATTATGTGGGCCCGAAAAGAACGATCGGATATGCTCGACGTGTTCTTCGGTTTCCTCTCGCTCGTCCTCGTGGTCGGCGGCGTCTTCTGTGCCTCCGAGACGCGCTCGTACACCGACGAGCAGCAGGCTCGAGCGCCGCGACTCTGGCGGGCGTACGCCGCCAGCGGCGCGTTCTGCTGTCTCGTCGGCGTCGGCAGCCTCGCGTGGCTCCTGACTGGTGGCACAGTCTGGGCGGTGAGCGGCATCGCGAGCCTCACCGCCGCACTTCCCTGTTTCGTCCAGGCTCTGTACCACCGAACGGCGGATATCGACCGCAGTCCGCTGAGCGAGCAGCTCGCCGAACTCGTCGCCCGGAAACTCAATTTCCCCGACCCAACCCAGCGGGCCTGAGCCGCCGGTCGGTCGCCGGGACCGATCGCAGACGTATACCTCTCAGTTCAGGTTCCACTCCTTGTCGTCGATTCGGACGCGCGTCAGTTCGTCTCGATCGCCCAGTAGCCGGAACTCGAAGCCCCGTCGTCGCGCTCGTACTGGAGATTCAGCGTCGTCACGTCCGCAGTGACTTCCTCGGTGTAAGAGGGGCCCTCGTCCCGCGATTCCGGCGGCTCGAGGTCGTGGTTCTCGTAGGCGACGCGAGTCGATTCCTCGATCACGTCGTCGGCGTAGACGTCGGCATCGATCCCGTTCGTCCCCGTCTCGCGCAACTCGAGCCGGTACGTTCGCATGGGCAGACGTCCCGTTCGCACGGTCCCGTGTTGGTGATCGGCCTACATGCGCTGGCGGTGTCGCGGCCGACTCTGGGAGCGACTACACCGAGTCGTACGGCCCGAGCCGCGTCCCGTCGAGCAGATACGCTTCGCCGTCGACCAGTCCCGCAGGCAGGAACGGAGAGAGAAACGACTGATTCGCCAGATTCACCCACGTGCCGCCGACGAGGTCGTTGAACGCGGGAACGACGACGACCCGCGGCGACTGGGGCGGCGCGTCGTCCCCCTTGAGCCACGAGACCCCCGCGTACTCGGGACGCTCGCGGAACGGGGCCGGCTCGAGCCGGCCGCGCAGCCACGTCCGTTCGACGCGGCTGCCGCCGACCTCGTCCTCGAGGCGGACGCAGGGGTGTTCGTGGCCCAGACAGACGACGTCGCACTCGAGCACCTCGGGGGCGGGCCACGTGTGGCCGTGACAGACGCCGACGGCGCCGTCGCCGAGCGCGACGCCGGCGCCGGGCGTGACCGTCACGGCTTCGGGGTCGAAGTCGAGAGCGGCGATTTCGCGTTCGCTCTCGGGGGTAAGCCAGTCCTCGATCCCGCCGTCGTGGTTGCCCTTCACCACCGTCACCGACAACGAGGGCGGGAACGCCTCGAAGAGCACCTCGAGTTCGCCGCGCTCGGCGCCGCCCGGGTCGCCGATCGAGTGCATCAGATCGCCGAGGACGACGAGGCGGTCGGGGTCGGTGCGCTCGAGTAGCTGGAGCAACCGCTCTCGGCGCTCGGGTGCGTGGCTGGGCACGTCGACGCCACGTTCGTAGCGCAGGCCGGCCTCGTAGCCGGCGTGGTAGTCGGCGACGAGCAGGACGCGCTCGGTTCCAACGGTGGCGGTCGCGGCCGGTTCGCCGGGGACGGGCTCGACGCGGGGCGGTGCCGAACCGCGAGGCGCGTCGGGAACGGAACGGCGGCGCTCGTCGGACATCAGTCGTCGCTCAGATCGCCTTCAGGGTCTCGTCGTTGGGCTCGTAACACTGCCCGCCCATCAGCGCGTCCTGGATCGCGTCCTCGACCTCGTCCTCGGACGCGCCGGTCTCGTCGGCGACTCGCTCGACGAGTTCGGTCCGGTCGGCGCCGTCGCCGTCGTCCATGTCCTCCATCGTTTCGACGACGTACTCCTCGAGATCGACGTCCTCGGCGGGTTCCTCGTCCGCGGGTTCGTCGGCCGTGGCCTCTTCGGATCCCCCCTCCGACGGTTCGTCGGGTTCCTCGTCTTCGTTCGGTTCCGCGGGTTCCGCGTCGGCCTCGAGTCCCGACGCCGGCGGCGCACCGAGGTCGTCGTCGGCCGACTTGGTTGCAGCTTCGTCGGACGCGTCGAGTTCATCGGTCGTCGCGGCGTCCGCAGCCGCCTCGCTTTCGGTCTCGAACTCGTCGACGGGCTCGTCGTCGGGTTCGGGCACGTCGATGTCGGCCTCACCGGGTTCCTCGACCTCCGCGCCGGTCGTGAACTCGGCGCCGAATTCCTCCTCGAGCTGTTCGCGCTCCTCCTCGTCCATCTCGTACATCCCGCCGTCGTCGACGTCGTCGGCTTCGAAGTCGCCGAGTTCCTCGTCGTCGGCTTCGGTGCCGGTCTCGAGGTCGGCATCGGTCTCGGTGGAGTCGCTCGTCGTCTCGAAGTCGCCGACGTCCGTCTCGTCGGACGCGGCGGTCGATTCGGCCGGTTCGGAGTCGGAGGTAGTCGGTTCGTCGGAATCGGCGACGTCAGCGGTCGCATCTGCTTCGACGTCCGTCACCCCAGTACCGGTGGCAGTCGCCTCAGTGGTCTCAGCGGCCGGCTCGGCGCTCTCAGGAGTCGACTCCGTCGGTGGCTCCGTCTCCGTCTCGGTCTCGGGCTCGGTTTCCGTCTCGGCGGCGTCCGCCCTGTCGGAGTCGACGTCGACGTCGGCCGACGAGGACTCGCGGTCGGTGCTCGTCGCCGTCCCCGCGGCGGAACCGGTGCCGGCCGTGGCGGCGGCCGGTTCCGGCTCGGGCACGGATTCGGCTGCGGATTCGGCCTCGGGGGCAGCGGCCGACTCGAGACCCCCGAGATCGAGGTCGACGAGGTCGGCCAGCGACGCGAACGAGGCGTCGGCGTCGGGACCCGAGCCGTCGGGCGCGAGCGAGAACGCCTCGACCTGATCGCGCTCGCCCGCGACGACCTCGACGGCCTCGAGGGCGCAGTCGCGCAGGGCCGCGAGGTAGTCCGGCGTCGTCCCGTAGTGGTCCTGAGAGAGCGGGATCCCCGCCGCGAGGCCCTTGTCGACGCCGGCCTCGAGGAGCGCGTCGGTCAGGGCGTCTCCACTCGCGTCGCTTTCTGCGGCCGCGGCGTAGGTGCCGACGCGCTCGACAGTCTGCTCGGCCGCGCTGACGACCCAGCGGTCCCGGGTGTCGGCATCGACCGTCGCGATGCTCTCCGGACGGAGCGAGGTGTAGACCTGATCGGAGTCGTCGGGCTGGAAGGTTCGGGCCTTCCCGGTTACCGCGACGAATTCGGGCGGCTCGAGTTGCTCGAGCGTCGCGAGTTCGTCGGGCTGGTACTGACCGGCGTAGACGACGAAGGCGCCGGTCGGATCGACGACGCGGGCACGGACCATCTCGTCGTTGACCGCGGTGATCTCGGTGAGTGTTCCGACGGTGAAGACGCGGTTGAGCCGCGCGCCGGTCGGCGAGATGACGTAGTTTGGTGCCCGTTCCTCGTCGCTCTCGGCGTAGGAGAACGACGCGTCGTCGTACTCGGCGGCGAACAGTCGGTAGGCGACTTCGCGTCCCGGAATCTCCTCGTCGTCCTCGCCGTTGCCGTTCGCGCTCATGCTCTCACCTCCTCGAGGAAGGCGGTCGCACGCGCCTCCGGATCGTCGGCGCTCTCCTCGAAGGTCTCGGCGTCGAGGTTCGCGCCGTACTCGTCGACCGAGAGGTGGCCGCGCACGCGATACTCCTTTCCGACGATTCGCTCGCGGATCGTGTCGGCGACGACCTCCTGGTCCATGGCCTCGCGAGCCTGTTCTAAGGCGTCCTCGAGCGTCCCGCCGTAGACATCCTCGGTGAGTTCGTCGTCGAGGACGACGGTGACGGCGCCGGTACCGTCGTCTAAGATTGCCTTCACGCGGAGGTCGTCGATCCCGTCGACGTCGCCGTGAGTGCGACACTGGCCCTTCTGAATGACGCGGTAGCACTCGGGGCAGCGCTGGATCAGTCCCGATCCGTCGCGGACCGCGATGGCGTTACCGACGAGTTCGACGTCGTAGATGCCGCCGGTCCGGACGGCCTCGCCGACGTCCATCGTCGTCGAATCGGCCCCGACCTCGATCTCGCGGTCGAGGGCGGTGACCGTCGAGAACTCCGAGACGTTGACCTCGGGAACCCCGCGGAACTCCTGTACGTAGGCGTTCTCGATTCGGACGGCTCCGCCCTCCTCGATTTCGGGAGCGGGATCCCAGTTCGTGAAGGGCAGCCGGCCGCTCTCATCGCCGAAGACACCGCTCAGGATTTCGGTCTCGCCGTCGCGGCCGTCGATCGTCCGCCGCTCGCACTCGACGACGGCCACCTCGACGTTCACCGCGCGGTCGCCGGTCTGGAGATCGGCTAACTGGGCGTCGCCGCCGATCTCGTCGGCGTAGGCCGCGGGAATGTCGAGCGACTCGTCCTCGAACGACAGCGAGGTACTCTCGCCGAGGTTGAGTTCGGGTTCGCCGTCCCACTCGCGGACGCCCGCGTTGCCCGCGGTGATCGTGTCGCCGGCCGAGAGTCCGAAGTCCTCCCAGGCGGTGTAGTCGATCGCGCCGGTCCCGTCGGCCAGTCGGCCTTCGACGATGACGTGATCCGAGCCCTGGTAGCGGATCGATCGCTTGCCGGACGTTAGGACCACGCCCGTTACGGTGACGTTGCCGTCTTCGGGCGTGATTTCGGCGATATCCTTGCTCGAGGGAGCGCCGCCGCCGCTCGAGCCGTCGCCGTACTTCCGGCGCAGGCTCTGTTTGGCCTCGTCGACTGGAACGCTGTACTCCACCAAGTTCTGCAGGTCGGATTTGACCTCCTCTTTGTCGACACCGAGGTCGGAGGCGAGATCCTCGGCATGATCATCGAGTTCCATCACTCGCAGTTCGAACGGGACCGTAAAAAGCGTTCCCGAGCGGAGCCCATATCGGACGCCTCGGACTCGAGACACCGCGGGTCGCCAGCCGCGCTAGTCGCGAGTCGTAAGCCGGCAGTAGCTGCAGGTCACGAGCCGGCAGTAGCTTCATTTCGATACTCGAGGAACGGAGTCGTATGAACCGCGCTGGCGCAGCGTTGGGCGGCGCGGCGTTCGTCGTCGCCCTCTTCGGCGGGCTCGTCGTCATTCGGATCCTGACACGAGCGCTGTACGCCGCCGTCCTGTTCGGCGAAACCGTCGCCACGTTCGCCTTCGCCCTGCTGATCGGCTACCTCGTCTACCGGATCCTCCTCGGATCGAGCGATGACCCCCGTCGCCTCGAGTGACCCGTCCGAACGCCTTCGGTCGGCGGGTTTCAGCAATCGTGAACGTTTTCCCCCAGCAACCGCGATGTCGAGGTACTCGTGAGCACGCTCGGAGAGGTCGTAATGATCGCAACGCTGGCCGGCGCGGCGACCGGGATCGGCGCGCTGCCGGTGTACGTGACCGAGCGGATCAGCCACCGCTTCTACGACGCCGCGCTCGGCCTCGCGGCCGGGATCATGTTTGGCGCGGCCGTCTTCGCGCTGGTCGTACCCGGCCTCGAGTTCGGCTCGCTGTGGGAGGTCGTCGGCGGCGTCCTCCTGGGGAGCGTCTTCCTGCTGGCCGCGAACCGACTCATTCCCCACATCCACCTGCTCATCACGGGCGAAGCGAACGGGACCTACCCGCCGATCTCGGGGTCGGAAGTCGAACTCGAGGCCAAGCCGAAGTCGCCGTCCGGCGGAGGGACCTCCGACGCGAGGACAGCCGACGGCGCGGACGCGCACGACGAGGACGACGTTCCCGCGCCGGACGACGACTTCCGACAGGCGGCCCTCGTCGGCAGCGCGATCACCATCCACAACGTCCCGGAGGGGCTGGCGATCGGCATCGCCTTCGCGGGCGGCCTCGAGAGCGTCGGGATCGCGCTGGCGATCGCGATCGCGGTCCAGAACGTCCCCGACGGCTTCGCGATGGCGATTCCAGCGAGTCGGACCGGCCTCTCGAAGCCGAAGACGATCCTCTACACGACGCTCTCCGGAGCGGTCCCGGAACCGGCCGCGGCCGCGCTCGGCTTCGCCCTCGTCGCGGTCGTCACCGGGCTCTTCCCGGTGGCGGCCGGCTTCGCTGCCGGAACGATGCTCGCGGTCATCTTCCGGGAGATGATCCCCGCGAGCCACGGCCACGGCTACGCCGACGAGGCCACGCTGACGTTCGTCGTCGGCTTCGTCGTGATGGTCATCGTCGACGTCGGGCTCGCGGTCTAAATCGGCCGAGACCCGGCATCTTCCGGGAATTGCCTTATAATACTTGTCAACATATCACAGAGGGATCCATGTCTCGAGACGATCCGCGGTCACGACGGAAAGTGCTTCAACTCGGCGGAAGCACGGCCGTAGCGGCCATTCTCGCCGGCTGTGGCGGCGGCGGGGGTCCCGGTGGAAACGACAGCGAGGAAAATGAATCGGGTAACGGTGAGGAGGGGACGAACGAGTCGGCGGGCGGCAACGAAACGAACGAAACGGAAGGCGGCAACGAAACGAACGAAACGGAAGGCGGCAACGAAACGAACGAAACAGAGGGTGGCAACGAAACAAACGAATCGGAAGGCGGCAACGAAACGAACGAGTCGGAAGGCGGCGGTGGCAGCGGAGCGCTGGAACCCGGTGAGATCGGACTCGGCGGCCAGACGCAGGCCTGGCAGGGCGCCATCCCCGAACAGATCGCCGGCGAGGAGAATCCGACGCTTACCCTCCAAGAGGGGGAGGCCTACGAGATCACGTGGGAGAACATGGACGGCGCCGGCCACAACATCCAGATTCTCGACGACAATGACGAGGTCGTCGACGACTACGAGACCGAGATCATGTCGGAGGAAGGTGAGACCCAGACGCTCGAGATCGACGAGGTAACCAGCGAAATGGCACAGTACGTCTGCGAACCCCACCAAGCGACGATGAACGGCGATATCGAAGTCCAGTAATCGATCGACAGAGCGGTCGTGACCGACGACAGTCGCGACCGGCGAAACGACTGTCGAGTCGCTCGAGCACGGCACGGTCAGTACACGGTGTTTCTTTACGGTCCGCCACGCAGGAGGCCTATGCACGTCGTCGTCAACGCCGCTACGAGCGCGGACGGCAAACTCTCCTCGCGGCGCCGCGAGCAGATCGCGATCAGCGGCGAGGCGGACTTCGAGCGCGTCGACCGCCTCCGAGCCTACAGCGACGCCGTCGTCGTCGGCGTCGGCACCGTCCTCGCCGACGATCCGCACCTGACGGTGAAGGACGAGTCGCTGTGTGACGAACGCCTCGAGCGGGGCGAGCCGAAACAGCCGGCCCGCGTCGTCGTCGATTCGAAAGGGCGCACCCCGACCGACGCCGCGGTGCTGGACGACGCGGCGACGACCTACGTCTGCCTGAGCGAGGCCGCCCCCGTCGGTTCGCGGATGGACCTGGTCGACCACGCGGAGCTCGTGACCGCCGGCAACGACCGGGTCGACCTCCTGCGGGCGTTCGCGGCGCTCGAGGAGCAAGGCCTCGAGCGGATCATGGTCGAGGGCGGCGGCGAGCTCATCTTCTCGCTGTTCGAGGCCGGACTGGTCGACGAGTTGCGGCTGTTCGTCGGCCCGAAAGTAATCGGCGGCCGCGACGCGCCGACGCTGGCCGACGGCGAGGGGTTCGTCGAGGAGTTTCCGCTGTTGCATCTCGAGGATCTCGAGCGACTGGACGACGGGGCCTTGCTGCGGTGGACGGTAGAGGACTGAGTGCTGGCTCCCGGTCGTCGCACTCCAGTTTTCGTGTGTCGTTTCGCACAGGGAGGTCCTCGGGGGGAGGGGGACCCGGGAGCGTCCGGAAAGAAACAGGATCATCGTGATAGTGACAGCAACCGATCACGACTCGAGAGGTCCGATTTCGGATCAATAACTTAGGAAAACCGCTGTGTGAGAGGGAACGAATACTACCCAACAGGGAGGTTACTCAAACTCCGGCTCTCGATCCTCCACGAACGCCTCCATCCCCTCGCGCTGATCCGGCGTTCCGAAGAGACTCGCGAAGGCCCGCTTCTCGTACTGGAGTCCACTGGTCTGTGACCCCTCGTAGCGCTGATTGAGCGCCTGTTTCGCGGCGCGCATCGCGACGGCCGGCTTCGCGGCGATCCGCGAGGCCAGTTCGTCGACGGTCTCCTCGAGGGCGTCGTCGGCCACCACTTCGCCGAACAGGCCCGCCTCCGCCGCGGATTCAGCATCCAATCGCTCGCCGAGGAAGATCATCCGGCGGGCGGTCTCGTCACCGACGAGTTCCGGCAGGCGCTGGGTCGCGCCCCAGCCCGGGATGATGCCGAGGTCAATCTCGGTGTTACCGATGACGGCCGATTCGCTGGCGACCCGAAGGTCGCAGGCGATGGCCATCTCGCAGCCGCCGCCGAACGCGTAGCCGTTGACCGCGGCGATCGTGGGCGCCGGGAACGCCGCCAGCGCGTCGGCGACGTCGTGACCGAGAGCGCCCCATTCCTGAGCTTCAGCGGTCGAGAGATCCTGCATGTAGCCGATGTCCGCGCCGGCGATGAACGCGTCGTCGCCGGCGCCGGTCAGAACGAGCGCGTGGGCGTCGTCGTCCGCGGCCTCGGTGATGGCCTCGCCCATCGCCTCGAGAGTCTCGACGTTCAGGGCGTTGAGCGCCTCGGGTCGGTCGACCGTTATCGTTGCCACGTCTCCGTCCCACTCGAGTTCGACGGTCTGCCAGGACATACGCCGGGATTCATCGGCCCCGGTGAAATCCCTTGGCACCGCGGAAGTCTCGGTCCGCAAGCGCGAACGAAAGCGACCGTCGAGTCCGGACCCGTCACATCTTTCCTCGAGCGCGCCCTACTCGAGTCCATGGAACGAGCCACGTTCGGCGGCGGATGTTTCTGGTGTGTCGAAGCGGCGTTCAAGGAACTCGAGGGGGTCCAGTCGGTCACCTCCGGCTACGCCGGCGGCCATACCGAGGACCCGACGTACAAGGCGGTCTGTTCCGGAAAGACGGGCCACGCGGAAGTGGTCCAGATCGAGTACGATCCCGACGCGATCGCCTACGTAGACCTGCTCGAGGTCTTCTTTACGATCCACGACCCGACCACGAAGGACCGCGAGGGCCCGGACGTCGGCAGCCAGTACCGGTCGGCGATCTACGCCCACGACGACGACCAGCTCGAGACCGCCGAGGCGTTCGCCGAGGAACTCGAGAACGAGGGCCTCTACGACGGGATCGTTACCGAGATCGAGCCGCTCGAGACGTTCTACGAGGCCGAGGAGCACCACCAGGACTACTTCGAGAAGAATCCCAACGACGCCTACTGTACGATGCACGCGGCCCCGAAAGTCGAGAAAGTTCGGGAGAAGTTCGCCGAGAACGTCGAGGGCGAACCGACGTCGGCGTAACGGTCGCGACGCCGAACCGACGCTCGGTACTCGAGTCGCGAAGCGGCTAGAAGGTCGGAAAAGACCCTCTCTCCGGACAACTTCGAAGCCAATTGCTGTGTCCGCATTTTGTGTCCGTAACCTGACCCACCCCCCCCCCCACACTCACCAGCGACTGTGTTCTCGCGGCAGGCCGGCTGCGATAGAATCGTCCCGAGAGCAGCCGCCCGGAGTCCAATTTGGAAAACGACCACTGAAGAGCTCCTCCCCGAGTCCCAAAATCAACAATCAACCCTATAGGAGGTTTTCCAAACATTCGTTCCAAAATATCCACCTACATATAGGTATTGCTCGGTCAAAAACCTTTATTATTGGATAGACCATAGCCATAATCGAGGTGGTGATGATAACAGATACCGAGACGAACGATAACCACGACGTACCCATCGTGGTCCTGTGACACTGTACCTCTGTGGATCCCACGACACGCCGGTACCCAACCCTGACACCATGCTACAATCCTCGGCTGTCACTATTTCTTCGGACGCGCCAGTAGCTGCCGTACAACGGCTGTAGTCGCCGCGTGGTGGCGTCTCCCTCGAGACCCGACGCCACCACAGCGCGGCTGCCTCGGCCTGTATTCACTCGAAGGGTCCAGATTGAATACCCCTCTCGGCGTCCGTTCCGACGGATCATGTCAATCGGCAAACTCGGCCCCGAAAACGTTGTCACGACTAGCCCCGACAGCAACCTCGAGGAGGCCACGCAGACGCTCGAGAACGAAAACGTCGGCGCGCTCGTCGTCACCGAGGACGACGAGCCGGTGGGGATGCTCACCGACCGCGACGCCGCGCTCGCGATCCACGATCACGACGACGTCGGCTCGCTCTCGGTCGAGGAGATCATGGCGGAGGACCCGGCGACGGTCCACGAAGACGACGATCCGCTCGCGATTTCGGAAGCGATCAAAGAGCGCAACGTGCGCCGGTTCCCGATCGTCGACGACGACGGCGAACTGGCCGGGATCGCGACGCTGGACGACCTGATCGCGACAATTGGCGAGGAGCTCGACAACGTCGCCGATACGATCGAAGCCCAGTCGCCCGACTACAGTCCGTAGCGGCCCTCGTTTTTTCCGTCCCGACGCCGCGCGTCGCTCCGTCCGCCGTCCGGACGGTGAAAGGTACCTCCCGCTCCAGCACGTGGTCCGACTATGAACAGTCGATCGACCCATCCGGACGTCCTCGTCATCGGCGGCGGCGCGACCGGCACGGGACTCGCCAGGGACCTCGCGCTGCGGGGCGTAGACGTGACGCTGGCCGAACGCGACGGGCTCTCGGCGGGCGCCTCCGGGCGCTCGCACGGCCTGCTGCACAGCGGCGCCCGCTACGCCGAGAGCGATCCCGAGGGCGCCCGCGAGTGCCTCGAGGAGAATCGCATCCTCCGCGATATCGGCGGCGCGTGCGTCCGCGAGACCCGCGGGCTGTTCGTCCAGTTGGCCGAGGACGATCCGGACTACTTCGAGGCAAAGCGCGCGGCCTGCGAGGACGTCGGAATTTCGGTCGACGTGATCGGCGGCGAGACGGCTCGAGACGCGGTTCCGGGACTCAGCGACGAGGTCGAACGCGCGATGTGGGTCCCCGACGCGGTCGTCGTCCCGTCGCGGCTGGTCGCGGCCAACGCGGCGGCCGCACGCGACCGCGGCGCCGACATCCTGCCGCACGCGCCCGTCACCGACATGACCGTCGACGACGGCCGAATCGCGTCGGTCTCGCTCGGCGGCGACGCCGGGAGGACCATCGAACCGACCTACGTCGTGAACGCGACGGGCGCCCACGCCGGCCGAACCGCGGCGATGGCCGGCGTCACCGTTCCGATGCGCCCGACGCGGGGCGTCATGGTCTCGGTCGACTACGACGGCCTCGAGCCCGTGCTCAACCGCTGTCGCGATCCGGCAGACGGCGACATCGTCGTCCCCCACGAGGACGAGGCCGTGCTGGGAACGACGAGCGTTCCGGTCGACGATCCGGACGACTACGAGCGGGCCGACTGGGAGGTCGAGCGAACGATCGAGGAGTGTGCGACGATCCTCCCGGCCGCCACCGAGGCGGAACGGATCCGGACGTGGTGGGGCGTGCGGCCGCTGTACGAACCCGAGGAGGACGCTCGAGGCGGGCGCGGGATTTCGCGGGGCTTCCATCTGCTCGATCACGCCGCCGACGGGAGCGATGAATCGTCCCCACCGGCGCTGGGGTCCGACGGCGTCGACAACTTCGCCAGCATCGTCGGCGGAAAGCTGACGACCTACCGTCGGATGGCCGAGGCGACCGCGGATCTCGTCTGCGAACGACTGGGCGTCGACGCCGAGTCGACCACGGCGACGACCGAACTCCCGGGCGCGTCGGAGCCGTCGACGCTCGACGAGTACGTTCGCGAGTTCGACGGGCAGGGGCCGACGGACGCGGATCTCGTCGGCGCCGGTCGCTGACACGTCGGTATCGGCCGCGACCTAGAGAATCGCGTCAGCGACCGCCGACGAGTCCGCGCGTGACCGTCCGCAACGACTGCGTCACTTCCGCTGGATGCGGGAGTCCGAGCCGGTAGCGAACCCGGTCCTCCCGTTTGAGCGGGTCGAACACGACGGGTTCCTCGAGATCCCAGATTCGCGCCGGCGACGCGCGGACGCCGCGGCGCTCGAGGACGGCGTTGGCCGCGCGGCGACCGGCCTCGTTGGCCGATTCCATGGAGGCCAGATCCGAATTCGTTCGGACGTAATCGCCGGCCAGCGCGAGGTTCGGAACACCGACGTCGGCCGGCGGTCGGTTTCGCAGCGAGCCGACGGTGTTGATCAACAGCGGCGAGCGATTCTCGACGCCGGTGACGACGGCGTCGCCGTCTTCCCGTTGCGTCTCCGACGCAACGCTGGTCTCGACGATCGCCGGATCGAGGAACCAGTCGACGAGCATCTCGTCTCGCAGCCGCTCGTCGGAGCCGTTCAGGTGGGTTTTCAGCTGTTCCCAGACCTCCGCGGCGATCTCCTCACGGCTGCACCGTCTGGCTGGCTTTTCGTACAGGATCCCCGGCGTCTCCCAGTCGGAGGCGATCACCGAGAGGACGCCCGCGACCTCGTCGTCGCGGTCCTCAAGGTCGTACTCCGAACCCGACCAGAACTGGCGCTGCGAGATCGACGTCAGCGCCCACGGGGCGTCGGCGTAGACCTGGTGGCCCCGCGACAGCGCGACGTCTTCGGTCAGGTAGAACTGAATCCCGTTCATCCAGGCGGTGTCGAGGCGCTCGATCCGACCGAGTGCGGGCGCGGTTCGCGTCAGTTCGGGGGTGAGCAGCTGAGGTGCGACATCGACGGGAACGGCGAGGACGTAGTCGTCGGCCTCGATCCGCTCGGCGGCGTCTCCACCGGAGTCGCGCTCGGAGCCGACGACGGCGTCGGTGACGCGGCGACCGTCGGCCTCGAGTCGCCGAATCGGCGCGTTCGGCCGAAATTCGACGCCGAGGGACTCGAGATGGCGTACCCACGGGTCGATCCAGGCCTCGCTGGTCGGCGCGTTCAGCACCCGCTCGGTGGGGCGGGTCGGATCGAGTTGGCCGAACAGCAACTGCAGGTAGATCGTGCCGATCGTCCTGGCGCTGCCGACCTGCGGCCGCAACGCGACGAGCGCCTGCGTCGCGTAGGCGAGCCGGTCGCGAAGCGCCTGCGAGCGGTTCTCGGCGTCGATGAACTCCCACCACGAGATGTCGTCGAACTCCTCGATTCGACGCCGCTCGCAGGCGGACAGGAAGTACAGGAGCCGCTCGAGCAGAAAGCGGACGTCGTCGGCGGGCAGGTCCTCGGCGAACGCCGGGCGCAGCGCCTCGAGCCAGCCCCGTACCGTGTCCGGCGTTCGGGTCTCGGCGATCCGCCCCGGTCCGGTCGTGCTCGCGACGAGGGTTGCTTCGGTCTCGACGAGGTTGTCCGCGACGGTGCCGTCGCCGTCCGGGATGCGGTCCATCGTGTCGATGACGTGGCGGTAGAACGCGGGGAAAAACCGGAAGCCGTGTTCGCCGTGCAACGGCGTCGGCCCGTCGTCGATCGGAATCGACCGTGCCTTGCCGCCGAAGCGGTCAGTGGCCTCGAAGACGGTCACCTCGAGCCCCCGCTCAGCGAGTTCCTGGGCCGCGGTGAGACCGCCGATTCCGCCGCCGAGTACGGCAACGTCTGGCATCGAACCTACTGGGACCGCCAGCGGAGTAAGCGGCGTCCCTAACGACGGTGGGTCGACGGCGGCGACGGGTGGAGGTCCCGCGTCGTTCCGCGAGCCGTCGCTAGCCCGTCAAACGGGATCAGAATCGAGACTGGAAGCCGGCGCGTTCAAACTCAAAACTCCTCGCGCACGTTCGACCAGATGCCGAGCGACTGATCGTTCGAACAGTCGATATCGACCCGGAACTCGTGGTCGTCGTCGAGGCTGATTCCGATGTGATCGAACGTCGCCACGTACCGCGACGCGTGGTGGCGGCCCCGCCGAACGCCGACGGTTTCGCTGGCGAGTCCGGCGTCGGTCAGCCGATCGAGTTTGCGATAGGTCGTCGAGAGGGGGAGATCGACCGCCTCGGCGATCTCGGGAACGGTCTTGGGTGCCTCGAGAATCGCGATGATCTCCCGACAGTCAGCATCGTCCAGTACGGCCACGACGCCCGCGAGATCGGCGGCGTCGTCGGACGATGAGAACTCGAGTGGCATAGACTGCGACCACGTTAGGAGCGAAGCCTAAAGACACGTTTGGTCCCGAAAGCACCGGACGTGTCGGCCCCGAGTCGTGACGGGTGGGCCAACTACATGTAGGATCGGCCCGACGGGCCGCGTATGAGCGACGAGACGCCCGACTCGACGGTCGAGAACACGCCGGGGCAGGGACGAACGCCCGAACCGGAACGGATCGAACCCGCGGCTCCCGAGGAGTTCGGCCTCGTACAGGTCTGGTGGGGCGACGGGAAGGGGAAGACGACGGCCACGCTCGGCATGGGGATGCGCGCCGCGGGCCACGGCTACCGCGTCCACATGCTCCAATTTATGAAGGGCGGCGCCTCGAGCGTCGACGCCGTCCGCGGCGAGTACAACGCCATCGCGGCGCTGCCGGGGATCAGTTACGAGAACCTCGGCCACTACGGCTGGCACGGGATGGAAGACGGCAGCGACGAGGAAGACCACGCGGCCCAGGCCCAGGCGGGCCTCGACCGCGCTCACGAGTTACTCGAGGCGGCCGGGGAGGCCGATCTCGAGGCCCCGATCGGCCTCGACGCGGAGCCGGAGGCGGGAATGCACATGCTAATTCTCGACGAGGTGCTCTACGCCGCGGATCGCGGCCTGCTCTCGGAGGATGACGTCCACGGCCTCATCGGCGCGAAACCCGACGGCCTCGAGTTGGTGCTCTCTGGGAGCCACGCGGAGCCGGCGTACCTCGAGGACCGCGCCGATCTCGTCACGAACGTTCGCAAAGTGAAACATCCGATCGACGACGGCCAGCGGGCCCGGCGCGGAACCGAGTTCTGAGCGATAGCGGCGATTCTGCGCGAAAGCGACGGTCGCTCGAACGAACGTCCGCTTCGTCGATCCTGTTACTATTCACCTACCAACACAATTATCATCAATTCCTGAGAACGTATCGACGTTCAATGGGTGCAATTCGGGTAGACGGACTGGGCAAGTCCTACGGAGCCGTCGAGGCGGTGGCCGACATGAGCTTCACCGTCGAGTGCGGGGAGTTGTACGGGTTTCTCGGCCCGAACGGTGCCGGGAAGACGACCACGATCCGGACGCTGACGGGCCAGATACAGCCGGACGCGGGGACGGTTCGGGTTCTCGAGACCGATCCGGCGACCGAGCCGACCGAGACCCGGGAACGAGTCGGGATCCTGCCGGAGCAACAGTCGCCGCCGAGTTTCCTCACGCCGCGCGAGTACCTCGAGTTCGTCGGCGACGTCCGCAACCTCGATTCCGACCGGGTCGCCGAGCGGACGGCCGACTGGGCTCAGCGCCTGGGTTTCGAGAACAAACTCGACACGCTGCACACGGACCTCTCACGGGGCCAACAGCAGAAGGTAATGATCACGCAGGCGTTCCTCCACGAGCCCGACGTGGTCTTCATCGACGAGCCGCTGGCGAACCTCGACCCGCTGGTCCAGGAGCAGGTCAAGCGGTTTCTCGTCTCCTACGCCGCCGGCGACAACGCCGTCTTCGTCTCAACGCACAACATCGACGTCGCCGAGGAGATCTGTACGCGGGTCGGCATCGTCGCCGACGGTCGGATCGTGACCGAGCGGTCGCTCAGCGGAGACGGCGGCGTTGAGGACGGCGAGCACGACAGCGACGAATCGCTACTCGAGGTGTTCCTCGAGCGTGTCGAACGCGAGGACGCCCGAGACCTGCCCTCGCTCGAGCGGATCGACGCATGAGCGGGACAGCGACGACCGATCGATCGGGCCCCTCGGCGCGGCGGCTGCTCGGCGTGCTCTTCCGCGAGGAGTGGCGGCTCCACACCCAGCTGTTCGGCGGCTGGCGGTTCGCGCTCTTCCCGGAAGTCATCGCCGTGCTCGCGGTGGGTGCGACGGTGGCGTTGCGGGAGACGGGGACTGCGGACGGAACGATCCTGATAGGGCTTCACGTCCTCGCGCTCGGTTTCGGCCTCTACAGCGGGACCGCCGGGTTCGCGGGTTCGGATATGCTCGAGAACGTGTTCGGCGAGCTCTCGTTGCTCCTCTCGTCGTCGACGACGCTCCCGCTGTCCCGACGGCGCCTGCTGGGCGTCTTTCTGCTGAAGGACGCGCTGTTCTACGCGGTCGCGTTCGTCCTGCCGATGGCGCTCTCGAACGCCGTACTGGCCGACCGTCTCGCGGGGGCGCCAGTCGCGGTGGGAGCGCTGTGGCTCTCGCTGTCACTGGTGTTCGCCGCCGGGATGGCCCTGACCGTCGCGCTGATCGCGGTCCGGACCCGCGGCGTGCCGACGTGGGCGATTACCGGTGCGACCGTCGTCGTCGCCGGCGCGGCGTGGCTGACGGGAACCGGCGGGGCCGTCTGGAACGCGTTCGTGCCGATCGAGGGGGAACCAGCCAGTGCGCTCGGACTGGCGGTCGGAACCGGAGTCGTCGGCGCGGCGTCGCTCGCCCTGTACGATCCGACCTACGGCCGGCCGTCGCGGACCGCCAGCGATCGGTTCGCCAGCCTCAGCGACGCGTTGCCGGACGAGGTTGTCGGCGCCGACAGCGCGCTCGTCTCGAAAACGCTGCTCGATCTGGCCCGTTCCTCGGGCGGCGTCATGAAGCCGTTCGTCTCCGCAGCCATCCTGCTGGCGCTGGTCGCCGCGCTCGTCGGCGTCGTCGACTCGATCACCGGGATCGCACCGGCACCGGGCGTCTTCTTCGGCGGCGTGCTGGGGCTGACCGCATTTACCACGTACAACTGGCTGACCCAGTTCGACTCGCTCGAGGCCTACCTCGCCTATCCCGTCTCGATCGACGACGTCTTCCGGGCGAAACGGATCGCATTCGTCCTCGTCGGCGCGCCGACGGTCGCGGTGCCGTACCTCGCGGCCGTGCTCTGGTTCGAGGCGACGCTGGTCGACGCAGTCGTCGGCGCGATCTTGCTCGCGGGCTACGCGCTGTACTACTACGGGCTGACCGTCTACATCGCCGGCTTCGATCCCAACGAGTTCCTCTTCGACGCCGTGCGGTTCTCGCTGTTCACCCTCGGCGTCGCTGTCGCACTCGTGCCGACGCTCGTCGCCGGGTTCGTCGTGGTGCCGCCTACCGGGGCCGTCGCGGCGGCGCTGGGTGTTGGTGGGGTCGGATTCGGTGTCGTCGGGTTGGTTCTCTCGAGTCGGGCCGGACCGCGGTGGGAGCAGCGGTCTCGAGATGGCGACTGAAAGCGAGGGAGCTGTCAACAGCGGAGACCGGGTATACCGTTTTTGCAAGTGAACAGCCGGGACTCGAGACACCCCACCATTGCACGTGAAGCCGCCGGATTCAGGCTGCAGCTATCTGAAAAACGGTAGTCGAAGTACGTCTCGATAGCGCCTCCGAGACACCCCACTGCTTCATGTGAAGAACGCAATTTGAGTCGGTACTGTGGACGATTTCTACAACGTTGCTTCGTGAGAGACTGCGAGAAGAAAACAGCTGTGGGAACGATTCGGATAGCGGAATCGTCCGTCTGGATGCTGCCTGTCACTTCGCGAGAAGACTCTCTTGACGGAACTACGACGCAGATATCCTTCCCCTCCCTCCACTGTTTCCGGAGCTTTCGGTTCTCGAAAGGGTACAAAAAGCTCCCACTCACACACCACTGTTTCCGAAGCTTCTGTTCCCAAAATGGCATGGAAAGCTACCGCCCACACACCACTGTTTCCGGAGCTTTCGGTTCGCGAGGACGATTTGCCAGCGTAGAGTGGGCAGACAGGACATCGGTTTGCTCTCCTCGAGTCCGAAATCCTCCGGGAACGGACACCCCACTGATTCAAGTGAAGATCTGCAGTTAAGAGACCGAACACTCACTGAGCGCAATATCGTATGAAAAAACGTTTGAACGGGTGGTGGGTGGGTAGCCTCTGTTACGCCACTGCTTTCGAAGAATCGACAGAATTCGAGGTGCCACTTACACACCATTATTTCCGGAGCTATCTCGAAGGCAGTTCGTCGCGTAAAGTAAGCAACCGATATCTCGTTTTCTGATCTTTTAGTTTGAACTTCTCGAGAGCGATCGAATACTAGACCGTTCACTAACTTCAGAAACAGTCGTGTGTGAGGGTCGCCTGTCTCCGTTCTCTCGAGAACCGAACGCTCCGGCCGTGGTGAATCGCGATAGGGCGTTGGATTATGAGATGAGCGGATAACGTCTACACTGGAGCCCCCCGTACACTGGAACCGGGGTTCTCATGGCTCATGGCGTGTCAGGGTAGTCAATCAACGGAGTCTGATCTCACTTGAGTCGACTATTGATTCGAAGTTGGGGAACACTCCCCATCAGAGACAGTATCGTAGCCACTGAAAGTCAATGCACATCTGATCGCAGGATGTCGTTGCGATTAGTGTGTAAATCGTTTCAGTGGCTACGATAGCCAACTCGGACGCAGTATCGCTGCAAGTGAAGACAGAAACTAAGTGGTGTCTACCGCCCGAATATCTCAAGTTTCCGCGTCCGACCTACGAACGATCCATACTCGTTGAAGGGTAGTTTTCGTTCCAAGTCGACACAGAGACACACCATCCTTGCAAGTGAAACTGAGAGATATCAGGTCCCACTCTCGAGGAGTATCGCTGGCAGAGGATTCTAATGAGGCTAATGAGACACACCACTCTTGCAAGTGAAGACGGGAAGCAAAAGACCTGATAGCGACGATTCCACCGGATAGATCAATAACTGAGATACCACCAAGACACCACTATTTCCGATGCTATTTCGAGCACTAATCGAAGAGTCGAGAACGATTTGCTGGGAGAGACACACCACTTTTGCAAGTGAAGTCAGACAAGATGTTGCATCCCAGTATTCGACGTAACGGATCAGGAGATATCGTTCATGTCTGCGATATCGCGAATGACTTTGATTTCCCGATCGAGATACAGCACATCAGCCATCGCTTCGATAGCGCTAGTGAAGGGAACATTGAGACTATAACTATAATAGTTTCCACGGGACCCGCTGCGGTTCTCTGCTGCCGAGAGGATCCCAAGCATACGGAGGTCAGAGAGGTGATTATAAACTGATCGCTGTGCGAGAGAATCTGTTTCAGAGGACTCACAGAGGTCGAGATACTCCTGGTAAATCTCTCGAGTACGACACGGAGTCTCATCCTTTGCTGCCTTAGAGATCACTGCGAGAAGTGTAAGGCGACCGTGAGTTGTGAGTTCTCGCATGCCCTCTTCGACGCGTTCCTGTTCAAGTTTCGAGCGTGCGGCCTCAACGTGATCCTCTCGGATACTATCGGCGTCCGTGCTTTCCGCGATTTCGCCGGCAAGCCGGAGGAGATCGAGTGCTTGACGCGCACTCCCGCTGTCGCGAGCGGCAAGTGCAGCACAAAGCTCGAGAACGCCGTTTTCGTACGCATCGTCTGCGATCGCGATATCTGCTCGAGAGGCGAGGATATTCCCTAATTCAGCGGCATCGTACGGAGGAAACTGGAGTTCTCGTTCACAGAGCGTGTCTTGAACTCGAGGATCGAGCTGCTCGCGAAATTTGAAATCGTTGCTAATACCGATGACACCGACTCGCGTTGTCTCGAGATAGCCGTTCGATCGAGCTCGTGGGAGTTCATAGAGGAGTTCGTCTCGATCACCGATGGAGTCGATCTCGTCGAGAACGATGAGGATCGTTCCGCCGATAGCGTCAAGTTCGTCGTAAAGTTTCGAGAAGACCGTCTGCTGCGGATAGCCGGTCGAGCTGATTTCACTGCCGGATGGACGAAGTTCGTTGACCAGCCGAACTGCTACCTGATAGGAGGAGTTCAGTGTTTTACAGTTGATCGAAATAACAGAGAGATCGACGTCATCGTACCGTTCAATATCGGTCTGGAGTTCCTCAAGGAGGTACTCAGTGACAGCAGTCTTCCCGACGCCCGTATTTCCGTAGATGAAGATATTGTTCGGTTCCCACCCATCTACGACCGGCTGGAGCGCGTCTGTGTACGCAGCGATTTCTTCATCTCGTTCTTCGATCTCCGGTGGCTGGTACGATTCACCCAGTGCGTCTTTGTTTCGGAATATCGTTCTCTTACGTTCGAACCGACTCATGTGTAATGAATTCAACTAAGGTAATATAAAACCACTCTTTCATCTGGTTCAAGTGAAGAACAGAGACACACCACTCTTGCAAGTGAAGCCATTGACGCAGTATCCACCGAAGACAACACACCACTATTACATCCAATCAGCGCACATATTATATAATATACATGTATAGATTAGAGTAACATAATCATACGAGCGACCCGGTTATTCTCCGATTGGTCCATCTGAATTTTTACTTGTAATAGTAATGTGGCTGAATAGTTCGAAGCCATAGCAGTTGGAACCAGTTACCGACGTAGCCGCCGAAATCTACACCATCGACGATCAATTCGACTGATTATGCAGATAGGAAATTTCCTAATCTGAGTTCTGACCGTCATTATCGGTGGAAATCCTCGTAATTACGCTGGAAAGCCCCTTCCCCCTCCCACTGAGTGTTACGACGACGGGTATCACATCCCATTCAGAACGGCTTCACTTGCAAAAGTGGTGTGTGAGTGTTGGTCTGAATCCCCATCCGCTCGAATCGACTATCGATATCGCGGAGACCGACTCTTTAGATGCTACATCGAAGAGACACCCCACCGTTACATGTGAAGCCGCCGGATTTGAGTCGGTACTGTGGACGATTTCTACAACGTAGCTTTGTGAGAGACTGCGAGCAGAAAACGACTGTGGGAGCGGTTCAGATAGCGGAACCGTCTCTCTGGATGCTGCTACTACTTCGTGAGAAGACTCCCCTGACGGAACTGCGACACGGATATCCCCTCCCTCCCTCCACTGTTTCCGGAGCTTTTGGCCCTCCAGAACGGCGCGAAAAGATACCAGCCACACACCACTATTTCCGAAGCTTTTGTTCTCAGAAGGATACAGAAAGACGCCAATCCACACACACACTGTTTCCGGAACTTTCGATTCGCGAAGACAGTTTGCCAGTGTAGAGTGGACAGACACGACATCGGTTTGCTCTCCTCGAGTCTGAAATCCTTCGGGAACAGACACCCCACGGATTCAAGTGAAGATCTGCAGTTGAGAGGCTACATACCCACTACACGTAATATTAGAAAAGATGTGAAAACGTTTGGATGGGTGGTGTCTCTCTCATCAGTGAGCAATTAGAGGGGAACCCTAGTGTTGCCAAGCGAGATCGTTAGAAGAGACTTTCGCTAGACAGTGGTTGGTCCGTGCTTCGTAAGAGGACAAAAATCGATAGGGGGAAGTCTCACAGCGAATAGTACGAGAGAAACTTAACGATCTCTCCCACCAGAAGATCCTGTCTCAGTCCCGTCGCGGTCGTGGACAGGGCCACGGGATGTCGAACTTCTATTCGATTTTAATCGATCCCGAGCTCGCGATCGAAGCGTTTGCAGAAGACCCACATCTCGAGAGCGTCGCGGAAATTCTCCGCGAGATGAACAGATAACGTCTACACTGGAATACCCCCGTACACTGGAACTGGGGGTTCTCGTGCTTCATAATCTCTCAGGGTGCAGTGACAAGAACTGTGGAAGCCGTTCGCTCGAGTCGACGACCGATTCGATATGCGAGTAGAACTGCTCAACCGCCCGAGAAAGCGAACTCACCACTTGAATATGAATCCAGCAGGTTGAGCGGTATCTACCGGTCGAATGTATCGGGCTTACACTGGAACCCCCTCCCTCTCCCCCACCCCGGATCTGTCGGATAGCGAACGTCGGTGGGCACTCGGAAACGGTTTCACTTGCAGCGCTGGTGTGTGTCTGTGTTCGATTCCACTCGTTACCAGAATATCCGTGAGTGCCGAGTATGTCACTGCTCTGTGGTTGGAGAACCCTCCCTGCTTCACGGAGGGGTATCGAACACCACCGTGGCGAGAAAGTCGACCTCGAGAGGGGCTCGCCGCTGGAATCGGACGACGAGTAGCGAACCGAACCGATAGGACGATACCGAACGCCGCGCGAATGAGACCCACACGAATGACCAGAACGCTGCTCGTCGCCGGAACCGCGAGCCACGTCGGCAAGTCGACGGTCGCCGCCGGCCTCTGTCGGTTGCTCGCCGACCGCGAGGTCGACATCGCCCCCTTCAAGGGCCAGAACATGAGCAACAACGCTCGAGTGGTCGTCCGGCCCGAGGGCGCAGAGCCGGGAGAACTCGCGACCGAAAACGAGGACGGAACCGAAACGGACGCCGACCGCTGGGGCGAGATCGGCGTCTCGCAGTTCGTGCAGGCTCGAGCGGCCCGCATCACCCCTACGACCGACTGCAACCCGGTCCTGCTCAAACCCCGCGGCGACGGGGAGAGTCAGCTGGTTCTGCAGGGTCGGGCCCACGAACACGTCCCGGCCAGCCGGTACTACGAGGAGTTCTGGGACGAGGCCCGCGAGGCCGCCGAGGAGTCCTACAGACGGCTTGCGGCCGACCACGAGGTGATCGTCGCAGAGGGCGCCGGCAGCATCGGCGAGATCAACCTCCACGATCGGGACCTCGCGAACGTCGAGACCGCCGCGTTCGCCGACGCCGATATCCTCCTGCTGGTCGACATCGAGCGCGGCGGGGCCTTCGCCAGCCTCTACGGCACCATCGAGCTCCTGCCGGACTCGCTGCGCGAGCGGGTCGTCGGCGCGGTCATCACCAAGTTCCGCGGCGACCGGTCGCTGCTCGAGCCCGGTATCGAGGAGATCGAGTCGAAGACCGGCGTGCCGGTTCTGGGCGTGCTACCATACGACGACCCCGGCCTGCCCGAGGAGGACAGCGTCGGCTTGCCGTCGCGGAGCGAGCGCGGCGTGCTGGGCGACGACGACGGCGTTCCCGACGAACGCCGACTCACGATCGCCGTCCCCCGACTCCCCCGGATTTCGAACGCGACGGACCTCGAGGCGCTGGCCGCGGAGCCGGGCGTCTCGGTCGCGTTCGTGCCGGTCGAAGCGGGGCCGACGGCCGAGGAGCGAGCGATCAGTACCGATCCCCTCGCGGCCGTCGACGCCGACGCGGTCGTCGTACCGGGCACCAAGAACACGGTCGACGATCTACTGGCGCTCCACGAGGCCGGCTTCGCCGACGCGCTCGCAGCGTTCGACGGGCCGATCGTCGGCGTCTGCGGCGGCTACCAGCTACTCGGGGAACGGATTACGAACGCGGATCTCGAGGGGACCGGCGACGATGCCGTCGTCGAGGGCCTCGGGCTGTTGCCAGTCGAAACGCGGTTCGAGGGGACCAAGCGGTTAGAGCAGACGACGGTTCCCGTCGACGGCGAGGCGTCGCCGCTGCTGGCCGGCGCCGACGGCACCGCGTCGGGCTACGAGATCCACGCCGGACGAACGCGAGTACTCGAGGGAGAAACCGAAGAAATCGCCCGCCCGCTCGGCGACTCGAGTGCGGCCCGCGGACGGGTGCTCGGGACGTACCTCCACGGCCTGTTCGACAACGAGGCGGTCCGAACGGCGTTTCTCGAGGCCGTCGCGTCGGAGGCGGGAATCGACCGCCCGCGTCGCAACGGTGAGACGACCGGATCGACGCCGTACGACCGCGCTGCGGCACTGGTCGGCGAGCACATCGCTCTCGAGGCGCTCGGCCCGCCGTTCGACTCGTGAGTCTGGGCACGGATAATCGAGCGAATCGCTACGGACGGCGGCGATGACGGGGCGACGTCGACACAACGACGGCGTCGCGTCGGGTTACGTCGGCTCCGAACGGTAGGTTCCGAGCAGCTCCTCGAGGATGATACACTCCTGGTCGGTCGACTCATAGTGGGTGTCGATGAACCGCTCGGCGGCCTCGTAGTCGCCTCGAAGCCCGTGTTTGCGCACGGTGATCACGGCGTCGAGGAAGAAGGTTCCACCGTCGGCACCCAGCGCCTTCGCGTGATCCTCCTCGGAGATGTCGAGTTCGGTCTTGATCTCGTCGAAGTTGAACGTCTTCACATCGTGATCGTTGTTGAGCAGCGTGAGCACGTACTCCGCGGAGAAGCGATAGAACTCGGATTTGCTCTCGAACATACCGTCGTCGACCAGTTCGTCGATCGCCTCGACGACCTCGTCCGGGTACCTGACGGTATCTTTGGCCATACCGTTATGATGTTCGCTGCGGACTAATGATTGTTTCGAAGAATTGTGTCTGCATTTACAGGAGCTGGCGACGAACTCGCGGTTCGTATCGAATCTCGAAACGGGACGAACGTTAAAGGACGCAGGACGGATTCCTCCGGACGAACAGCTGTGATCGACGTGTCCCTCGGGTTCATCCTCAGTTCCCTCCCCTGGTGGTTAGCGGCGCCGTTGGTCCAGCTCGCGGTGCTCGTCGTCGGCATGGCGTTAGACGAGACCTACGTCAACCGGACGACGGTCCTGATGGGCGCGCTCGCGACGCACATCCACATCTTCGTCGCCGGCGAGGCCGGCCTGCTAGTCTCCATTTACGCCGACGCGGGGCTGGCCGTCGGCGCCTACGGCTTGTACGCCTACGTCGTCGACGGCTACGTCGCCACCTGGTTTCGGCTGCTCGCCTACTACGTCTACTCGCCGCTGTCGGTCTTTCTCGTCATTCTGACCGCCGGCCCCACCGTAATCGGCCTCGAACCGCTGGTCGTTCTCGCGCTGGCCGGGGCGGGGTACGCCAACTACCAGTTCCGGGAGTACCTCCGGCCCGATCAGCCCTTCTACTTCGGCCCGCGGACCCAAGAGGAGTTCGAGGCCGTCCTCGAGACCGAAGTCGCCGCGGGATCGCCGGTCGACGCCGAAGCCGCCGATACTGAAACCGCCGATAGTGACGTCGCCGATCCCGGGGCAGCCGCCGGCGAAACAGCGCCGGGAACGGCCGCCGCGGGAACCACCTCGAGCCCTACTAGTACCGCCTCGAGTCCCGCCGGTACCGAGCCCGCCGAAGACGGGGCGGAGTTCGACCATCCGGGCGCCGAACCGGCCGCCGCGTCCGACTCGAGCGAGCGCGGGATCCTGCCGAAGTTCATGCGCCGGCTCTAGCGAGTTCGAGCGGGTTCTCGCTGAGTCGGGACAGTAGCGAACGCTGCGTAGCAGAGGCGTAGTTCTGGTCACTAGCACGGTTTAGAATGTGTGCACCGTCTAGAATGTGTAAGCGGTGTTCGTGCTGCCGATACTTCATCGCGAGCGCGAGCGGATGAATCGTCCGAGACGGCCAGACGAGAGCGAACACTATCGTCGAGAGACGGGTAGGAGAGCAACGCCTCGAGACACCGATCGCAGCGGTCGTCGAACGCGGCAGTCGCTGTGCGGACCTCGTAACCGTTCGGGATATCCAGTACCAGTACGCTTTTATTCCGTGGAGATCTTTTACCGAAATGACGCTTTCAGGCGCTTGCGAAATCCACGTCCCCTCATCGAATGTCCCCCGAGAACCGTCCCGGCCCGATCATACACCTCTCGACGTCTCACTCGGAGTCGCTCCAAGAACGGCTTCGCGAAGCGACGCCATCTGACGTTCGCTCGATGCCACCGACGACTCACGAGGACGATCTCGAGGCCGTCTCCGACGGGAGAGACGAGTCGAGGGCGAAAGACGAGTCCGACGCGGAGCCGTCGGTTCCCGTCGGGATCGTCCTCGAACTCGAGTCTCCCGAACGGGTACGGACTGCCCTGGAGCGACTGTCCGGAGCGTGGCTGGACGCGCCGACGGTCGTCGCTCCGCCGACCGGCAGTGAAGCGCTCGCGGCGGCGGCGCTGCGGGGCGACGCCGACGAGTACGCGCCCCTCGACGGCGACGGGGATCCGGTCGAGCGAATCCTCGACGCGATTCGACCGCCTCGCGGGACGGCCGACGAGGCAGCCAGCGCCCACGAGAGCGACGGCGAACCGACGGCGGCGAACGGTGCAGGCCCGGCAGTGGGCGCCTCCACAGCCCCGGTCGAGAGACAGCCGTCGACGGAATCGACCGGCGAGTACCACCGCATCCTCGCGAACGAGTTACCCGACGAGGCCTTCGTCATCGCCGCCGACGGCACCTACCTCGAGGCGAAGGTCCGGCCCGACGCCGCCGATCTCTACACGACGACGGCCGACGAACTGCCCGGGAAGACACTCATGGAGGTGTTTCCCGACGACGACGCCGAGGAGTTACAGGCGTGTATCGATCGAACGCTCCGGACCGGCGATATACAGTCGATCGAATATGCGGCGAAGACGACCGACGGCCGCCGACGGTACGAGGGGCGGGTCGTCCCGATCGACGAACCGATCGACGGCCGGAAGGCCGTCGTCTGGCTCGCCAGAGACATTACTGAGCGGATCCAGCGAGAGCGGGAACTGCGATCGCGACGGGACGAACTCGAGACGCTCAACAGGATCAGCGCGGTCGTCGGACGGGTGATCGATACGCTGGTCGAGGCCCCCTCCCGGGAGGCCATCGAACGGGAGGTCTGCGACCAGCTCGTCGAGTCGGAACTGTACTGCGGGGCCTGGATCACCGAGCGAACGGGCGAGGGAACCCTCGCCTTCCGAACCGGCGCCGGCGACGTAGACGCGCACCTCGACTGCGCGAACGAACTCGAGGAGGGCCACGAGTGTCTGGTCCAGCAGGCCGTCGAGACCGGCGAGATCCAAACGGAGACGAAGATTCCGACGAGCGATTCGATACCCGAACCGCTTCGGGCGGCCGCCCGGGCGGACGGCGTCCGATCCGCGATCGCCGCTCCGATCAGTCACAACGACTCGGTCTACGGCGTGCTGACGGTCCTCGCGGGCCGCGAAGACGCCTTCGGAGAGAGCGAGCGATCCGGATTCGGCCTGCTCGGCGAGACGATCGGCTTTACGATCATGGCCGTCAAGAACCGCCAGCTGCTGTTTTCCGACACGGTCGTCGAACTCGAGTTCCGGATCGACGGCGGCGATACCTTCTCGTTCGACCTCTCCGAGCGGTACGACTGTACCGTCTCGCTCGAGTGGGCCGGGACGACGACGGACGGCCGTACCGTCCAGTACGTCACGATCGACGGCCTCGACGGCGAGACCGTCCTCGAGGAGGCCGACGCCCACCCGTCGATCGAGAACTGTCGGCTCATTCACGACGGCTGCGAGAGCTGCACGGTCGAGATGCGCCTCGCGAAGTCGGGGGTCCGGACGCTCGCGAACCACGGCGCGACGTTCCGCGAGGTCACCGTCGACGACGGCGTGGGAACCTGTCTGATCGAGGTCTCCCAGGACGCGAACGTCCGCGAGATCGCGAAGGCGTTGACCGTGATCTACGAGAACACCGAACTCGTCGCGCGCCGCGAGATCGACCGTCCGGTTCGAACCGCCGCCCAGCGGCGGGATCGCGTCTTCGATCAACTGACCGATCGACAGCTGACGACGCTGCGACTCGCCTACTACAGCGGCTTCTTCGAGTGGCCCCGCGAGAGCACCGGCGAAGAGATCGCCGAGGCGATGGACGTCTCGCCGCCGACGATGCACCAGCACCTCCGGAAAGGGATGAAGGCGGTCCTCGAGGAGTTCTTCGAAGCCGGCGGCGGCCCGGAGCTGAACTGAGCGGCAGTCGACCGGCGGACCGCTCGGCAAGATCGGCGGTCGGTCACCACGTTCGTTCACCGGAAACTCGGTGTGTCGAGCCGAAATCCGACCTTGCGGTCGAAAGGTACCGGTACGGAGCAGAGACGGCATGTCGACCGTCACTCGACCGGAGGTACCCACCGGTCATCGACGCGCTCACTGCGTAGGCCCCACCGGAAGTCGAGGACGAATACGTCACGAATGTCGATACTCACGAGATGGTAAAGGAGATCCATATGAACCCGAGCGACGATGCGAGCGCGTCGCCGTCCTCCAACTGCGATGGGAACGACGAGCAGTCCGACGGCAAGCAGCCGCTGTTCAGGGGAGGGTGCAACGACGTGACAGCGAACGTGCCGATCGAAGGACTCTACGAGGGGTCGAACGGTCGCTACTACACCGACTGTCAGCTCAGGCGGCGGCTTCGGACCGACCGCTGGGCGCCGTGCATTCGACAGCGCGATCCGGACCGACGACTGGTGGAAACGCGCGACGGCTCGCTGCTGTTGCTGACGCCGACCGACGACCTCCCCGCGTGGGCCGAGCTCCGAATCGACGACCGTGGCGCTCGCGTCGTCGACACGCGGCGGCCGGTCCCGAACGGGTCGCTGCCGAAGTAGTCGCCGCCAGCGATTTTGACAGCTGCGGCGGGTCACCGATAAGCGGCGAATATGTGAACCGATAGGAACTGGCCGTCGGCCGCGAGAGCCGTCGGTGTGAAGCGACGCGTGTTTCTCGGGGCCGTCGGCTCGCTTACCTCCGTCGGCACGTTAGCGTATACGACTCGAGAGCCGGTCGAAACCCTCGAGATCCGCGTCTGGCTCTCGAGGGGCGCCGCGGCGTACGACGGCGTCGGCGAGCGGATTCGAGAGTACCTCGAGCGGATCTGCGATCTCGAGTACTGGACGCTCGAGTGCTCGGTCGGCGGCACCGTCGACGTCTCGACCGAAGACGGGGCGCGCGTCACGAGCAGCGGGGAGTGGCCGCTGATGCTCGCGGCGGGCGCGGTGGGAGCGCACGCGGTCACCCCCGTCGCCGACGTCAACCTGCTCGTCACGGACGGACAGATGCGACGGACGCCGACCGGATACGGACTCCCGCACGTCGCGTCGGTCGGCGGCGCCCGGCACGTCGCCTCGCTCGAGTCGTTCGACGACCTCCTCTCGAGGCCGGCGGCGAACGCCGAGCGGGGTATCGTGCCGAAGGAACCGGCGACGCGCTCGATGCAGGTGCTCGTCCACGAGATCGGCCACGCGCTCGGGCTGGATCACGAACACGGGATCTCCTTCCGGGACGGCAACGCGATCGTCGCGACGCCGATGCTGAGCAGCTACGCCTGGAACGGCGACGCTGACGTCGAACGCTCGGCGTGCGGACGATCGTATCCGGAGCCAGCGGATGGCCCGCGAAAGCTCAGTCTGGCGTTCTCCTCGTGTGCGCGACGCGAACTCGCCGCGTACAGCGGCAGCAGGGTCGGATAGGCGAGGATAAGCAAGGATAGATGAGGAGAGGAGAGGATAACAGCAACGCGGAAACCGAAGATCGTCTCCGACCGTCCTCGAGGTCGGCCACCGACAACGATCGACCGCCGGCTCTCGGCGGTACAACGCCACGCTACTCGCAGCTTCGAGACGGATCGTCCGGACGAACCGGGGCAGAAACGGATTACTCGTCGTCGTCGCTCTCGTCCTCGCCGCGGACGAAACTCGCCTGTGGGTCCCCGTTGTCGTCGACCCCGCCGGCGCTCGGGCCTTCGATGAGCGCGTCGAAGTCGTCAACCTCGTCGTACTGATCGCGATAGACGAGCGCCGCCTTTCCGGTCGACGTAATCTCGTACAGCCCGGACCGCTCGGCAGGACCGATTTTGCGAACCAGTCCGTAATCTTCGAGTACCGGTAATCGAGTGTTGATGTTCTTACGACTCTTCCCCGTGTGTTCGGCGAGATTCGTTGCGACGTTCCGGCCTTTCTCCTCGAGCGCCTCAAGGATCAAGAAATCAGTAGGTTGACGCAGTTTCACTATCGTTCACTCTCGGGATGAACTATATTTCCAGTGGTAACTAATACTTTCGGCTTTCCCGTTTGGGTTATCAGTTCCAAAGGATACTGAAAACAGAATATAGAGCCGAATAATTGAACGCATTCGAACATATTAGCGTCGACTTACACGGCTTTCGTTTCAAACCATCTGATTGTCAGTCGGCCTACATTCGTGCGAGAGTCGGTAGTCGCCACGACCGCGGAAATGAACCGTACGGGAGCGGGTCGGCCGGTCGGTCGTCAGGTTCGGAACGGCCCGTCGATCGATCCGCTAGCGCCGATCGCAGATTCGGCCGGCGCACTCGCCTTCGAGACGCTCCGCTCGAGCGTTTCGGTCGCGATCGATTCGAGCCACTCGAGGAACCGCGCGACGGCGTCCGGCGAGTCGAGCCGATAGGACGCGGCCGACGGCTCGTCGCCGCCGACGCGTATCCCGATCCCGTCGGGTTCGACGGTCCGAAACGCCGATTCGTCGGTCACGTCGTCGCCGATATAGAGCGGGACGGCCCCCGGCGGCATATCAGCCGCGATTAACGCGACCGCGTTCCCCTTCCCCCACGGGATCGACGGCCCGATTTCGAGGATGCGCTTCCCGGACGACACCTCGAGGGCGTCGCCGCCGAAGCGGTCGACCACCGCGTGCGTCCGCCGCTGGACGGTCGGCCGCATCGCCGGCGGCACGGACCGGTAGTGTACCGTCCCCGTCAATCGCTTGTTTTCGATCCGGGCGTTCGGGATCGGCTCGAGGACCGACTCGAGGATCCCGCACACCTCGTCGATGCGCGCCGCGCGTTTGCGCGCGACCGGGTGGACGGCGAGCGAGTCGTTTCGCTCGAGTTCGAGCCCGTGATTGCCAGCGTAGATCGACGGGCCGTCGATGCGGTCGCGAACGTCGGCCAGCGCGCGGCCGCTGACGATCGCCGTCGAGACCGACGGATCGGCCGCCAGCGACGCGACCGCCGCCTCGTTTTCCGCCGTCGGCGCCGCCGCGTCGGGATCCTCGACGATCGGCGCGAGCGTGCCGTCGAAGTCCAGACAGCAACACAGCCTCGTGCCGGCGTCGAGTCGCGAACGGATCCGGTCCCGCGCCTCGTCAACTGGACGGGGAGGGGTTTCGTCCGACATCACACTGTCGAGGGGTGTTCGTTCGTGTCCCCGTCCAAACTTGACCGAGAGTCCGATCGAGAGTCGCCTCCGCGGTCGGTGCTCCGGCCTGCGTCGGTATCCGAACCGGCGTCGGAATCAGGGTCGCGATCGGAATCGGCGTCGGAGCCGCGAGCCCCGCCGCCGCGTCGTTCGTCGGCGTGGATCCGGCGAATCCAGTCGAACTGGGTCTCCATCCACCACTCGAGGTCACCGTCGAAGACCCGGTTCCGGAGCGTGTTCATCCGGTGTTGGCGCTCGCGGGGCGCCATCGTAACCGCCGCCTCGAGTTGCGACGCGAAGCCGTCGACGTCGGTCGGATCGATCGTCAGCGCGTGCGACCCGAGCCGATCGTGGGCCCCGGTTCCCTCGCTCAGGACGAGCACACCGTCCCCGTCGACGTTCGCGGCGACGTACTCCTGGGCGACCAGGTTCATCCCGTCGACTAGCGGGCTCACGACCATCAGGTCGGCGCGGCGGTAGAGCCCGGACAGTTCCTCGTTCGAGAGGTAGTCTTCGGTGTAGACGATCGGCTCCCAGTCGTCGGTTCCGAACCGCCGGTTGATCCGCGTCACTTCGCTCCTGACGAGGTTGCCGTGGCGCTGGTAGGCGTCGATATCGGTCCGGGACGGCGTCGCCGTCTGGAGGAACGTAAACTCGCCGTGCCACCCCGGATTTCGCTCGAGGAACCGTTCGATCGCCGCCAGCCGTTCGGGGATCCCCTTCGAGTAATCGAGGCGATCGACGCCGAGCCCGATGACGTTCTCGCGGGAGATGTCGTAGCGGTCGAACAGCGACGAGAGCTGGTCCGATTCGACCGATCGCGCGTTCCCGTCGTGAGTCGGCGCGTCGACGCCCATCGGCGTCGCGACGACCCGCGTCGTTCCCCCGTCGTAGGCGACGGTCCGCTGGATTCGATCGACGTCGGCCCCCGGCAGGTATCGCTCGACGCAGTCGAGGAACTGTTCGACGTAGCGGTCGATGTGAAAGCCGAGCAAGTCGTTGCCGAGCAGGCCCTCGAGGATCGCCCGCCCGCCCGGGCAGTGCTGGAACGAGGCCGGCGTCGGCCACGGAATGTGCCAGAACTGGGCGACGGTCGTCGATCGGGGAACCGACTCCCGGATCATCCGCGGCGCGAGACCGAAGTGATAGTCCTGCACCCAGACCACGGAGTCGGGCTCGGCGTGTTCGGCCACCGCGTCGGCGAAGCGCTCGTTGACCGTCCGGTACCACTCGAAATCGTTCGACCGGTTCTCGACGAGATCGACGAAGCCGTGACAGAGCGGCCAGAGCACGCGATTGCTGAACCCGTAGTAGTAGGAGTCGACCGCCTCCTCCGAGAGATCGATCCGCTGGAGGGTGTACGACTCGTCGTCCGGCGGCACCGCGATACAGCCGTCGTCGTCGGCGACGTCGAAGTCGGCCTCGCCGTCGCCCCAGGCGATCCAGGTTCCCTCGGAGGCCTGGACCACGGGATCGAGACCGGCCGTCAGGCCGCCGGTCGGTTCGTCGACCGTAATCGACGATGTGCCGGTCGATCGGTCGTCGCTATCGGCGTCCTCGAACGCCGAATCGTACTCGTGGCGGTACGGCTGGCGGTTCGAAACAACGATTAGAGAACCGGGACAGACGGACCCGTCAGACCGCGAATCCGCGGTCGAGCGGCCGTATCCGTCGGCCCGTAACTGACGATTGCTCGGATGCGTCGACGGCAACCGCGCATCGGTAAATCGCATTCGCTGCTATTGACAACCTCGTCGCGGGTCGGTCCGCGGCCTGCAACCGCATGGAAGCCATATACGCGCTGCTACCTATCGATATCCGTTGACGGGCGCTGCACGGCGATTTCGGGCCGGTCGCGGCCGGTATCGATTCGCGTCGCTCCCCCATCTCGAGAGCGCCGGTTCGAGACCGAGGTCGCCGTTCCGACCGAACGTTCTTTCCCCGGCCGACCGAATCCTCGCGTATGCGATCCCCGTTCAAACGCCGTCTCGAGGCGTGTCAACGCCGACTCGAGCGCACCGACGCCGCGCTGGCCGTCCTCGTTCCGGGCCCGAATCTCACCTACCTGACCGGCTTCGAGGAATCACCGTCGGAGCGACACCTGCTGCTGTTCGTCCCGCAGGTCGGCGATCCGGTCGTCGTCGCGCCGGCGATGTACGACGCCCAGCTCCGGACGCTGCCGATCGAAACGCTCGCGGTACGGCTGTGGGACGACGATGACGACCCGCTCGAGGAAATCGAGGCGGTGCTGGCGGAGCTACTGCCGGCGGACGACGAGCGATCCGGCTCGTCTCGGGACGACGCGCCGACGATTCTCGTCGACGACCGCATGTGGGCGACGTTCACACAGGACCTGCGGGAGTGCGCGCCGGCGGCGACGTTCGACCTCGCCAGTCGTGTCCTCGAGGACCTCCGGATCCGGAAGGACGACGTCGAACTCGCGGCGCTCCGGCGGGCCGGCGAGATCGCGGACCGCGTCTCGCTCGAGATCCGTTCCCGTGGAACCGAGCTGGTCGGGCGAACGGAAGCGGAACTGGCGAACGAGATCGAGGGGCTGCTCGCCGAGTACGGCGGCGGCGAGCCGGCGTTCGAGACGATCGTTGCGTCGGGACCCAACGGCGCCCGACCCCACCACCACAGCGGCGACCGGGAGATCGAGCGCGGCGACCCGATCGTCCTGGATTTCGGGGCGTTCGTCGACGCCGACCTCGAGGACGGGACGGGCCGCTATCCCGGCGACCAGACGCGGACGATCGTCGTCGGCGACGAGCCCGCAGACGAGTACGAGCGGTACGATCGGGTACACGAGGTCGTCCGCGAGGCCCAGCAGCTCGCCGTCGAGACCGTCGAACCCGGCGTGACGGCCGGCGCGGTCGATCGGGCGGCGCGATCGGTCATCGAGGACGCCGGCTACGGCGACGAATTCGTCCACCGAACCGGTCACGGCGTCGGCCTCGAGGTCCACGAACCGCCCTACATCGTCGCGGACAACGACCGCGAACTCGAGCCCGGGATGGTCTTCTCCGTCGAACCGGGGATCTACCTCGAGGGCGAGTTCGGCGTCCGGATCGAAGACCTGGTCGTCGTCACCGAGGACGGCGCTGAGCGGCTGAACGAGTCGTCCCGCGGGTGGGAGACCGGCGAAATCCACTCGTAGCAGCGGACACCGGGTTTCCGGTGAATCCACCGCCAAAAGACGCCGGAACGGACACCGGGCTTCCGGTGAACGACCTCGAGAAAGAGCGAACGATTCCGCTCGTCGATCGCGAGGGTCGAGTCGAACAGCGGGGCACTACGCGTCGTCGGTCTCGACGAGCACCTTCCGGACGACGTCCGGGTCCTCGAGCAGTTGGTGTTCGGTGTAGCTCCCCTCGGCGCTGCCGCCGCTCTGGCGGGACTGCTCGATGATGTCGAGGAAGGCGTGTTCCTTCAGGAGGTCGCGGACGCGGCGCAAGGAGAGCGTGTCCGACCCCTCCTGTCGACAGATCTCCTCGTAGACGTCGAAGATCTTAGTCGTTCGAAAGCCGTCCTCGTCGGGCGTGTTGAGCGCGAGGACCGCGAGAGCTTGCAGGACGTACCGAGAATGGGGCGTCGAGCCCCGAATGAGTTCCCGGAACCGATCGGTCTCGGCGCGTTCGCGGGCCTGCACGACGTACTCCTCGCGAACCGTCTCGCTGCCGTTCGATTGGGCGATCTCGCCGGCGTAGCGAAGGATGTCGATCGCCTTCCGCGCGTCGCCGTGTTCCCGTGCTGCGAGGGCGGCGGCTCGAGGGATGACCGAGGGCTCGAGGACGCCGTCCTTGAACGCGTCGCTGCGGGCCTGCATGATGTCCCGTAGCTGGTTGGCGTCGTAGGGCGGGAAGACGAACTCCCGCTCGCAGAGGCTGGACTTGACCCGCTCGTCCATTCGGTCTTTGTACTTGATCTTGTTGCTGATTCCGATGACGCCGATCTTGCAGTCATCGAGTTTGCCGGCCTCGCCCGCGCGCGAGAGTTGCATGAGGATGTCGTCGTCGTCGAGCTTATCGACCTCGTCCAAGATGATGAGGACGACCTCGTACTGGGAGTCCAGCACCGTCCAGAGGCGCTTATAGTAGGTCGACGTGCTGAGCCCCTTGTCGGGAATCTTGATATCGGTCCGCTCGGGATCGTTCAGCGAGTAGGCGATCGTCTGGACCGCCTGCGTCTCCGTGCTGTCCTGGGCGCAGTCGACGTAGGCGAACTCCGCGGTGACGCCCTCCTCCGTCGCGACGCGGACCAGCCGTTCGGAGATGTGTTTCGCACAGAGAGACTTCCCCGTGCCCGTCTTCCCGTAGATGAGCAGGTTGCTCGGACTCTGCCCGAAGATCGCCGGGTTGACGGCGTTGGCGAGATCGGAGATCTCGTCGTCCCGGCCGACGATCCGCCCCTCCTCCGGGAGGTGATTGATCTCGAGCAGCTCCTTGTTCTCGAAGATCGGGTCGTCACGGGTAAACAGGTCGTCGCCGGAACTCGACATGATCGTAGACACCACGTTTCCGGTGAAACGTCTTTATTGTTTGGACTCGAGGTGGCTCCGTCGCTCATAACGGTGAATTACGGGGAGAAGAGAGGGTTTTGAGCGAATATATAATAATTGGGGTAGCGGAATTGGCGGGAGAAGACACACACACCACGTTTCCGGTGAAAGGGGAAAATCGGGGGATGGGGGTTCCAGTTGAAACGGGGGTTATTTCATCGGAAACCCGGAGTGGTGTCGAACTCATGGCGGACAGGAGTCGACTAGAGTAGTCACTATATCGGGGTAGTAGCGGAAGTACAGCCGCTATGTAGGGAGTATCGGGTAGTCGCTACTCTCGTTACGCTTGCATTTGTGGAACTCTCCGATCGTGACGTTCTCTCGAGTCAGATCACTGGTTCTCGATGTGACTCGAGAAAGGACCAAGAAGGGTAGACACGAGTAGGCAGTCGAAACCATCCATAGGAAGGGTTCTATCGACGCTTCAGAGAAATCTTCCGTGGCAGAGGGAGAGAGCGACAGAAGGATTTCCGGTGAAAGAGTTGTTGCCGACTCACGTCGGCTTCCTTTTTTGGTTCTACTCAATGGACTTTTTGCCGTGTAGTATTTTATATCTAATGATAAAGCGAGGAGAAACTCTAGGATTAGAGAACCACTCAATGGGAATTAAGAATATTGTCTGGAAACGGTTCTGTGTGGGTTTTCTTCTATGGAGATGGATTAATACTGTCGAGATGGCAATCTTCTCTCTCGTTATCGGTGTTTTCTCTTTCCAGAAATCGCTGCAGTTCTGAGTCCGGTCCCCCTCCTTCGGACCCCGTTTCACCGGAAACGTGGTGTGTGTGTCTTCGCTCTCCCTCCCACCCCACCCCCCCTCTCACCCTGTTTCACCGGAAACGTGGTGTGCGCGCGCTAGCAACAGGACCTGTCGTCACGGATCGCCGCTGTTCACGTTTCCGATCCGTAATCCGAAGCAATACGCATCCTTGAACGACCCAATCGATCCGAGCCAGTTCGAGCCGGGTCGGTTCGAGCCGCGATGTCACTACTTAATTGGATATCAATCTCCGCTACTCACGCATTCACCGGAAACGTGGTGTGTTCGTGGAGTGGATGGCGCGACCGACCGTCCGTTTGCCTCTCCACGATCGTCTCCCGTCGCATCGTCCGTATTCACCGGAAACATGGTGTGTCTCTGCGAGGCTGACCACGGCGCGACACCGCACCGAGAGTCAACGGTTCAGCGACGTGTAATTTCACCGGAAACGTGGTGTGTGGGCTATCGAGCGGCGACTACTCGCGTCGGGACGTCGGTCGACGCCGCCGCCGTCGTTCAGTAGTAATAGAGTTCGAGTTCGTGACCGCAGTTCCGACACGCCGTCTCCCGACCCTGGAGACGGTTCGTAGTGTGATCGTCGTGGATTCCCGGCCCCGGTGGGACGGATGCGTCGACCGTTGCCTCACACTCGGGACAACCGATACGCATCTCTGAGCGGTCTGATTGCGACATAGCTCTGGATTTGGGGGGAATTCCGCATAGTTATACCACCCATATACGATTTCAGCGTCGGATTTGAATCGTTTCACCGGTGTAGGATCGAATTTACACGAAATGAACGGTTCGGAACGGATCGCAGTCGGTCCGTCAGCCGATCGCGTCAGGACACGGTATACCGCACGTCGTCGAAGTCGAAAAACGCGGTTTCGTAGCCGTCGTGGCGCGCCACCTGCGGCGGTCGGTCGACGGCGACGGTGAGTTCGTCACCGCTCTCGAGGGCCTCGAGATCGAGTCCGTAGTGGTGGCCAAACTCGGGATCGATCGTCTCTGCGAGCGACTCACCCTCGAGGACGGTCGTTCCGTCGCGCTCGACCGTAGCGCGCAGCGTCGCGGACGGGAGGCTCACGTCGTTGTACGGCGTTCGGGGACAGACGACGAGATAGTCGCCGTCGCCGGCCACCCGTTCGGCGCTCGCCCGGATCGCGGTGATCTTCGCGTCCGCGCTGCGTTCGGTTCCGAGCCGGTCGCCGGGAAGCTCCGCGACCGGCGGCCCGTCGGATGTCGGGGCGTGTCCGGGTTCGCCGTCGCCGTGCCCGCCATCCCCGTGCCCGTCGTGTCCACTGGGGTCCATCAGTGTGTGGGCCTCGCGGGCGCCCCGCCGCTCCTCGTCGACCATGTTGAACTCGAGGTCGTGGATGTCCGAGCGCTCGAACTCGAACTCGACCTCGAGCGTGCTCGTCTCCTCGAACCGACCCTCGAACGCGCCGGTTCGGTCGGTCGTGACCGGACCGACCCGGACGCGGGCGGTGTAGGCGCCTTCTTCGGGGAGCGTGACGTTGTCGCCGTAGTGGGTCCCCATCCGCTGGGAGAGCATCGACCACGGCGTCAGCTGCTCGACGACCTCGCCGTCCTCACGCTGGAGTTCGAGGTCGGTATTCACCGGAAGGATGGTGTCCGTTTCCTCGTCCCAGACGGTCAGCATGAGGTGCATGCTGTCGTCGGTGTCCACGTCGACCCGCTGGGTGTCGCCGGAGACAGTCCAGAACCGGTGGGGGATCGTATAGGAGAGTTCGACGGCGTACTCGCCGTCGCTCGCGCGACCGTAGTGGCCCATCTCCTCTTTGCCCGCGGGCAGATAGACCGCGTCGGGGCGATCCTCCACGAGCGGCGGGTTGTCCCAGGCCGACTCCTCTTCGAAACCCAGACGCTCGAGACAGCCGGCGATAGCGGCGGTGCCGGCGACGGCCGTACCACGGAGAAAGGCCCGACGGTTCATTGGTCCCGTCTTGGGGTAGCAGCGACAAAACCCCTGTTGGTTCACCGCTCGAATCGCGGGATTCGAGGCTTTTCGACGGCACATCACCCTCACTTATTGTTTCATACGCGCGTATCGGTCGGCTCGTCAGCGTCGTCCGCGGTATCGATCAGCCCGTCGGCGTCGGTCGATCCGCCGCCGGCGTGTCGCGTTGATCCGTGTCCATCCGCGCGTCGTCGTGCGCCGTATTCGGTGAGTGAACCAACGAACCTTTGATTGCGCGCTGCTACGTCCCTCGTATGGAACGGCGGACATATCTCGGGTCACTCGGAGTCGCAGGTTTCGCGGGTATCGCCGGCTGTCTCAACAGTTTGGGTCTCGGAGACAGCAACACGGCCCTCCAACCGGCCGACGATCATCCGTCCGATCCCAGCTATCCGAGCCACGGTGATGAGTTCCCGTCGTTTTCGATCCCCGACCCGGTCGCCGGAACGACCGTCTCGCTCGAGGACTTCGTCGGCGAGCGCTCCTTCCTGCTGACGTACTTCTACACCTCGTGTCCGGACGGCGTCTGTCCGGCGCTGTTGACGCGACTGCAGTGGGTCCAGGAAGACGCCGCCGACCGCGACTACGCGGACGATATCGCCCTGCTCGCGTTCACGTTCGATCCCGAAAACGACACCGCCGAGGCGTTGAAAGACCACGCCGAGGGACAACACCTCGACTACGAGGCCGACAACTTCCACTTCCTCCGCCCCGAGACTAACAAGGAGGCGAAACAGATCATGGAAGAGAAGTTCGGCATGCCAATCACGACCGCCGACGAAGCGGACGACGGCAACGAAAGCTCCGAGGACGACAGTCATGACGGCAACGAGAGTCACGACGACGGCGGCCACAGCGGCAATGAGAGCCACGACGGCAACGAGAGCCACGGCGACGGCGCCCACGCCGGTCACACTCAAATCATCCACAGCAAACGGATCACGCTCGTCAACGAGGACGGCTACGTCGAGCGCGCCTATCCGAAAGCCGTCCAGTCCGAAATGGCTGTGACCAAGGACCAACTCCTCGAGGACGTCGGTACGGTCGTCGGGGTGGAGTGAGGATGCGCCGGCGAGAACTCCTCGCTGGGCTGGGTAGCGCGGGCGTAGTCGTCGGTGGCGGCGCCGCCGCGGTGTACGGACTCCCGTCGGTCGATCGCCTCCTCGACGAGAACGAGGACGACTCGCGCGAGCCGATCGAGATCGAGACGATCGACGCGCCCGGGAGCGACGCCGGAACGGTTCCGATCCCCGACCTGGGTCGCGTGACGTTCGTCGATTTCTTCGGCACCTGGTGTGGCCCCTGTATCGAACAGATGCCCGCGCTCGGCGAGGCCGCCGCGCAGTTCGGCGACGAAGTCCTGTTCTGTTCGGTCACCAACGAGTCGATCTCCGAGGCGGAGCTCGCCGACTGGTGGGACGAGCACGGCGGGAGCTGGACGGTGGGTATCGATCCCGCGGCCGAACTCTCCTCGGAATATCCCGGTGGCGTGCCCCGGGCCGTCGCCATCGATGACGGAGGATCGGTTCAGTGGTCGAGTACGGGGACCAAGAGCGCCGACGAACTCGTCGCCGGGATCGAACAGGCGATCGCGGAAAGCGACGTCGAATCGGCATGATTCCCGACGCGTCGCTGCTCACGCCGATCGCCTTCGCGCTGACCGCCGGGATCGCGACGTTCTTCTCGCCGTGTTCGTACCCTCTCTTGCCGGGCTACGTCGGGTTCTACGTGAGTCAGACGGAGGACGACGAGGCCTCCCTTTCCGGTGCGCTCGGTCGCGGTCTCGTCGCCGGAGTCGGTGTCCTCGGGACGTTCGCTGCGCTTCTGGTCGCCGCCTACTGGATCGGCCACTCGAGGCTCTCGGGGATCGTCCTCTTCGAACCGATCGTCGGCGCGATCCTGATCGCGTTCGGCGCGTTGATCGTCCTCGATCGGGCGCCCTCGCTTTCGGTGGCGTTACCCAAACGCCGCTCGAGCGTGCTCGGGTTCGCGGTCTTCGGCGCGGGCTACGCGCTGGCAGCGGCGGGCTGTGTGGCGCCGCTGTTTATCGGCGTCGTCGCGCAGGCGCTCTCGCTTCCGCCGTTCGAGGCGGCGCTCATCGTCGGCACCTACATCGGCAGCGTCGTCGTGTTGATGGTCTCGCTGACCGTCGCGACGGGAATGGGACTGGTCGCGGGCGCCGGTCGACTGGCCGCCCACAGTCGGCTCCTCGAGCGACTCGCGGGCGTCGTCATGATCGTCGCCGGAGTCGGCCAGCTGTACCTCGCCGTCGTTGTCCTCGACGTCATCTGATCGTCGGCGGGGTGGTTCCCCAGTCGCAGCCGTGCTCCGTGACTCGGATGCCATTCACACGCAAGGCGAGCCGTCGTTGCGCTCGTGCCCGTACGCGGGGAGGATGGATTCCAAACGACCCGACGTTCGATTGGACGACTCGCCCGGCGAAGAAGGGATCGTGACGAAACGGGACGACTCGTCCGCGACGTCTCGCTCCGATTCGCTGCTCGAACGCCTGCGCAGTCTTTTGCGGCGGTAGACGGACGATTACGGCTCCTCGAGCAATCCGAGATCGTCGGCGGCCAGATCGGCGATGCGGTCGGCGATGTCGGGGTCGACGGTCGCAACGTCCTCGCCGTCGTGGAGCTGTGCGTTGTGTCGCTCGACCGCGTCGGCGACGTCCGGCAGCGACACGCGCGAGGTCGTCTCGCACTCGGGGCAGACGATCGGTACCTGCGGGTCGTCCGAGTCGTTCGGAGCTGTCATGTCCGCTACTCTCGAGCGCACCGTCAAAATCGCACTGGTTGGGGGTCGGACGGGAATTGCGCCAGCGGCTCGTCGTCAGCCCGTCCGCCGGACGGCGACGAGCGCTGCGGCCGTCAGCGCGACGACGACCGCGGGGACGCCGAACCCGGGCATCTCGCTGCTCCCGTCGTCGCTTCCGTCACCGTCCGTCTCGTCCGCGGGCGGCGATTCGGTCTCGTTGTTGGAATCGCTGGTATTCTTGTCGTCGGTCGCATTGGTGCCGTCGCCGTCGTTCGTACCGTCGTCCACGACGGAGCCGCCGTCGGCACCCGTCACGTCGCTATCGAGCTGGAGGACGACGATGACCTGGCCGTGCGAGGCGTTCGGCCGGTAGGTCCAGCCGCCGCCGGCCTCCTCGTAGGGCTCGGCGGCTTCGAGCGGGTCGATGTCGGTCTCCCACGTGTCGTGGGCCTTCTGGATGTAGCCGACGACCTCGATCTTGTCGGCGTGCTCGCCGCTGACTTGCGCCTCGCCGTACTCGATCGTCGCGTCCTCGGGGTGACCGTGCATCTCGATGGTGTGAGAGTCCATGTAGCCGTCGCCCTGCGGGAGATCGTCGGTCGTGCCGAACTGATCGGCGTCGAGCGGTCGATCGTAGTGCTCGGTCAGCGGAAGCTGGACAGTCACCGGATCGGCGTGGGAGTGCCACGACGTCGTCTCGCCGGTCGGGATCGTGACGGTCGTGTTGGGAACCGTTTCGCCGACGATCGGCTCGCCCGCCTCGTTGAGCAGCGTCACGCCGATCTTCCCGGAGCCGTCGCCGAGGTACGGCGACCGGTACTCGTCCCGCGGGTTGACGTAGCTGACCCAGTCACCGTTGCTGGCCTCGTAGTACAGTTCGCCTTCTTCGGGCGCCGGTTCGACGTACGCCTCTTCCGAGACGTTCTGGGCCGTGTCGTCCTCCTGTGCGCTCGCGCCGGCGGTCGCGTCCGCCGCGGGAGCACCGCTCGCCGCAGCGGTCATCCCGACCGCGCCGAGCGAGCCGACCAGCAGGAGCGCGACCAGTCCGGCGGCGACGGCGTTTTTCGACGGAATCATGCACCGCCCTCCGCGCGAGTCGCGACCGTCATCGCTCGTTCGTCAGTTGCATCTCCGAACACCGGCGATTCGTCCGCTCGAGTCCTCGAGCGGGACCGCCGTGGTGCGTGTAAGCGGGGCCGTGTCATCGAATTCGATTCCCACAGTCATCGGTTTTTATATGAATTGCGTACCGGAACGTTAGGATTGTATATGTGTCACCTACCGGTCGGTAGTCGGTGATCTCCACGCCGGTACGGCCGCCGAGACGGGCGATACGGCTGACTGATAGTCTCGATCCGCTTGCGTCCGCGGGCCGAACCGACTTCCGGATCGCGTTCGTACGCTATCAGATGCGCTTTCGATCCGCCGCCGGCGAGGCCGACCAATCGACGCGTGAATCGCCACCGGACGCGACCGAATCCGCCTCGAGTACGTCGCCCCTTCGAACGTTCCTGTTCGTCGCCGCCGGGACCGCCGCCGTCGCGTACGTCCTCTCGCGACTCCGCTCGTCGGGCGACGGCGAGGGGGTCGACGCGTCGCTCGAGACGGTTCGCGATCGGACCGCGGCGGCCGTTCCGGACGCGGTCGAGGAGCGGGTTGCAGCGGCCGTTCCGACCGAGTCACAGCCGATCCCGATCGGCGGCCGTGAGTCCGAGGAGGACGACGCCGGCGGTGACGCCGAACCGATCGACGAGTCGGACGTCAACGCCGATCTCGCCGACGAGCCGTCGCCTACCAAGGTCTCCTCGGGGACCAGCGAGGAGATTCAGGACAAACCGGCCGAACCGGGCGAGATGGCGGTCGACGAGGATGTCGAGGAACTGGTCGACGACGTGGACGGCGAAGAAGCAGACGCTGACGAGTCTGAGACTGACGAATCAGACGCTGACGAATCGGATACTGACGAGTCGGCGACGGACGAATCGGACGTCGACGAGGAGTAGCGGTGCTCGCCGGTGTATCGAACGCACGGCGCGTGTTCTCCCCTCGGTCGAATCTGTGCGGGACGCTCGAGTCCCCGAATCGACGTCGGTATCACCCACTCGAGTCCCCGAACCGAGTCTCGAACACTCGCGCTCGAATCCCTCGATCGGCCGTCCGAACGCCAGCCGGTCCTACCGGGAACGTGGTGCTTATCCGGTTCTCGCCCATAGCGCGCAGTGATGAGTGAGGGCGACGTCGCGGCGTTTACGCACCTCGGACCGACCGTTCGCGGGGCGCTGTCCGAACGCGGCTTCTCGACGCCGACGGCACCGCAGCGACTGGCGATTCCGCCGCTGTCGGCCGGCCAGCACACGCTCGTGATCGCACCGACCGGGAGCGGCAAGACCGAGACGGCGATGTTGCCCGTTTTCGACCATCTGGTTGCGGATGACGGACCGCCAGAGGGGTTCGGAGCGCTCTATATCACCCCGCTGCGGGCGCTCAACCGCGACATGCGCGAACGCCTCGAGTGGTGGGGCGAGTACTTAGATCTCGAGGTGGACGTCCGCCACGGCGACACCACGCAGTATCAGCGGGGCAAACAGGCCGAGGATCCGCCGGACGTCCTGGTCACGACGCCGGAAACCGTCCAAGCGATGCTGACCGGCGAGCGTCTGCGCGAGGCGTTGCAGGACGTCTCCCACGTCGTGATCGACGAGGTGCACGAACTCGCGGCCTCCAAGCGAGGGGCACAGCTGGCGATCGGCCTCGAGCGCCTGCACGATCTGGCGGGCGACATGCAGCGGATCGGCCTCTCGGCCACGGTGGGCGATCCGGGGGAGGTCGGGCAGTTCCTGACCGGCGGCCGGCCCTGCGAGATCCGGGAGATCGACGTCGGCAGCAACGTCGACGTCGCCGTCCGTAATCCGGAGATCACTGCGGAGGACGAGCGGCTCGCGGGCGAACTGATGACCGAGCCGGACACGGCCAGCCACGTCCGGCTGATCCGCGATATCGTCGCCGAGAACGAGTCGACCCTGATCTTCGTCAACACGCGCCAAACTGCGGAGGCGCTGGGATCGCGGTTCAACGAACTCGACCTCCCGATCGGCGTCCACCACGGCTCGCTCTCGAAGGAGGCCCGCATCGAGGTCGAGGACCGGTTCAAAGCGGGCGAGCTCGACGGTCTGCTCTGTACGTCTTCGATGGAGCTGGGGATCGACGTCGGCCGGGTCGACCACGTCGTCCAGTACAAGAGCCCGCGGCAAGTGACGCGATTGCTGCAGCGAATCGGACGAGCGGGGCACCGGCAGGACGAGGTCTCGAGCGGCACCATCGTCACGACCCGGCCGGACGACACGTTCGAGGCGCTTTCGATCGCTCGCCGCGCCCGCGACGGCGAGGTCGAACCGGCCGCGATCCACGAGGGGAGCCTGGACGTCGTGGCCAACCAGCTTCCGGGGATCGTCCAGAGCCGCGGCGACACCCGCTTTCGGGAGGCTTACGAGACGATCACGCGCGCGTATCCGTTCCGCGACGTGCCCGAGGAGACGGTCCGCGAGGTCGCCTCGGAGCTCCACCGCAACCGAATCATCTGGTTCGACGAGGGAGAGGACTGCCTCGAGACCACCGGCGGCACCTGGCAGTACGTCTACTCGAACCTCTCGATGATCCCCGACGAGGAGACCTACGAGGTCCACGACATCGCCTCGAGCCAGCAGATCGGGACCCTAGACGAGCGGTTCGTGGTCAACTTCGCCCAGCCGGGCGAGGTCTTCATCCAGCGCGGCGAGATGTGGCGCATCGCCGAGATCGACGACGAAGAGGCCCGCGTGAAGGTGAGTCCGATCGAGGATCCCGCCGGCGAGGTGCCGTCGTGGATCGGTCAGGAAATCCCCGTCCCCGCTGCGGTGGCGGGCGAAGTGGGGGAGATTCGGGCCGTCGCGGAGCCGCAGCTGTCGGCGGGGGCGGACGCCGCCGCGGTCGGCCGCGAGCTGGCCCATCGGTATCCGGGCGACGAGTACACGCTGACCGAGGCCTGCGAGCAACTCGAGCGTCAGGTCGACGCGGAGACGCCGATGCCGACGGCGGATCGGCTCGTCCTCGAGCGACGGGGTCGGACCGTCGTCCTGAACGCGCCCTTCGGGCACACGGCCAACGAGACGCTCGGTCGCGTGCTCTCCTCGCTGCTCGGCCAGCAGGCGGGCTCTTCCGTGGGGCTGGAGACCGACCCCTACCGGATCGAACTCGAGGTGCCGAACTCGGTCGCGACCAGCGACATTCTGGCGGTGCTCGAGGAGACCGATCCCGGCCACGTCGAGGCGATCGTCGAACTCGGACTGAAGAACTCTGACGCGCTGGCCTTCCGGCTGGCGCAGGTCTCGGCGAAGTTCGGCGCGCTCAAGCGCTGGCAGAGCAACGGTTCCGGTCGGCTCTCGAACGAACGACTGCTCGCGGCCTTGGAGGACACGCCGATGTACCAGGAGTCGATCCGCGAGGTGTTCCACGAAGATCTGGACGTCGAGCGGGCGAGCGCGGTCCTCGAGGGGATCCAGTCGGGCGAGATCGAACTGGTGACCCACCGCGGTCGGACGCCGGTCGGGCAGGGCGGCCGCTCGTCGGGCGGGAAGGAGCTGCTGGCGCCGGAGAACGCCGACGCGAGCGTCATCAACACGGTCCGCGAGCGCCTGCAGAACGACCGGATCATCCTGCTGTGTACCCACTGCAAGGAGTGGAAGGCGAAGACGAAGGTCCGCCGCGTGGCCGACCAGCCCGAGTGCGGCGAGTGCGGCTCGACCCGGATCGCGGCGCTGAACCCGTGGGCCGACGAGGTCGTCGACGCGGTTCGCGCCGCGGAGAAAGACGAGGAACAGGAGAAGATGACCGAGCGCGCCTATCGGAGCGCGAGTCTCGTCCAGAGCCACGGGAGGCAGGCCGTCATCGCGATGGCGGCCCGCGGCGTCGGTCCGCACAACGCCGCCCAGATCATCAACAAACTCCGAGAGGACGAGGACGAGTTCTACCGCGACATCCTCTCGAAGGAACGCGAGTACGCGCGCACGCAGTCGTTCTGGGACTGAGCCGGATCTCGACCGTCACTCGTTGGAAGCGGTGCGCTCGAGCCGCATTGGATTGATATTCCTGATCTTCCGTTTCGGAAGCGAAGAAGTTATATTTCCGACGAGCCGGCGATCTCGCGAACCCAGCCCTTATTATCTGGACCGGCCAATGACGGGCAATGGAATCGGGTCCTCCGTCGGCGCCCTCTGCCGGGAATACGGACTCTCAGTCGTCCGCGAGCGAGTTCGGCACCGGAGCGTTGCTCGCCGCAGCGGATGTCGCCGCCTTTCGCGTCGGAGCGGACGGAACGATCGCCGCGGTCAACGACGCCTTCGCGTCGCTGACCGGCCACGACCGCTCGGAACTGCTCGGAACGCCGTTTTCGGAGCTCACGGCGGCCGACGATCCGACGCTCGAGTCGCTCGTTGACGAGGCTGCCGGGGCGGGCCCGCTCTCGGCGCAGGTCTCGATCCGAACGAACGCGGAGACGTCGATCGCCGTCGACGTCCACCTCGAGGTTCGCGAGACCGACGACGGGCCCCGGCTCGCCGGGGTCGTCAACCGGCGGCCGACTTCCACGGAGTCGGTTTCCGACTCGGATCTCACCTACGGTCGGACGTTCGAGGCGCTGGCTAACGCGCTCCCGGACGGCATCATCGTCCTCGATACGAACAGCGACGTCCAGTACGCTAACCCCGCCGTCGAACGGATTCTCGGCCACGCCCCGGACGAACTCGTCGGCTCGAGCAAGGTCAACATCATCCCGCCGCGCCTGCGCCAGGCCCACCTCGACGCCCTGCAGAACTACCTCGAGACCGGCGAGCGGAACTTAAACTGGACCTACGTGGAGCTGCCCGGACAGCACAAGTCGGGCCACGAGGTCCCGTTGGGCGTCTCGCTCAACGACTTCACCTACGACGGCGACCGCTACTTCGTCGGGCTCTTCCGGGACATATCGCCGCGAAAGGAGGCCGAACGGACGCTCAAGGCCAAGGTCGCCCAGCTCGAGTCGATCGCCTACCTCGGCCGCCACGCGCTCGAGGAGGGCGACGCCGACGACCTCCTCGAGAAGGCGACCGAACTGGCCAGCGCGGCCCTCGAGGTCGACTGCTGCGTCGCCTTCGAGTACGACAGCATCGGAACCGCCCCCGGGACGGTCGGATCGGGCGCTCCGACGGCCGACGTCGGCATCCGGATGGCCGGCTCGGACGGCGACGCGTTTCGGGTTCGCGCGACCACCGATTGCGACGAGGCCGTGCTCGAACGCGAGTGCGAGCGATCGGCGTCGACCGAGTCGCTGGCCGGCGCCACGCTCGCGTCGGACGAGCCGATCGTCGTCGAAGACGTCGCGACCGACGACCGGATCGACGCGCCCCACCTGTCCGACGAGGGGATCCACAGCGGGCTCGGCGTGACGATCGGTCCGATCACCGACCCGTGGGGGGTCCTCGTCGCCTACGACGGCCGGGACGGGGAGTTCGCCGACCACGACGTCGACTTCCTCGAGAGCGCCGCGACGATCATCGCGACCGCGCTCGAACGCCAGGCGTACGAACGCCAACTGAGCGAGACGGTCGACGAACTCGAGGCCTCGAACGAGCGCTTGGAGCAGTTCGCCTACGCGGCCAGTCACGACCTCCAAGAGCCCCTGCGGATGGTCTCGAGCTATCTGGGCTTGGTCGAGAGTCGGTACGCCGACGAGCTCGACGACGACGCGATGGAGTTCATCGAGTTCGCCGTCGACGGCGCCGATCGGATGCGCGAGATGATCGACGGCCTGCTCGAGTACTCCCGGATCGACACGCAGGGTGAACCGTTCGAGCCCGTCGATCTCGAGACCGTTCTCGAGGACGTCCTGACGGACCTGCAGATGATGCTCGAGGAGTCCGACGCCGAGATCACCGCCGAATCGCTGCCGACCGTCCGCGGCGATCCCACGCAGCTCCGGCAGTTACTGCAGAACCTGCTGTCGAACGCGATCGAGTACTCGGGGGACGAGCCGCCGCGGGTGCACCTCGAGGCCGAACGGTGTGGCCGAACGTGGCGGGTCTCGGTCGAAGATGAGGGCATCGGGATCGATCCCGAGGACGCCGACCGGATCTTTCAGGTGTTCCAGCGCCTGCACAGCCGTGAAGAGTACGACGGCACCGGCATCGGGCTGGCGCTCTGCCGGCGCATCGTCGAGCGCCACGGCGGCGATATCTGGGTCGACTGCGAATCCGGCGAGGGAGCGACGTTCTCGTTTACGCTGCCTCGAGCCAACGCGGACGCGTAGCGTCGGCGGTCGGCCGCCGGCGATCGGTTCTCGGCGATCGACTGTCGGCCGCTATCGGCGCTCGGAATCGGCGAGCAGCCGCCGCTGACACCGTAACGGCCATACGAATCGACCGCGTTGATTTCGGTATGAACTTCGCTCCGGGGGCCTGGAAGTACGCGATTCCGGCCTTGCTCGCCGCGCCGTTCGCGCTGCTGTTCAGCGCGACGGTGAGCCTCATCGCCCTCGCGGTGGGGGCCGGCACGCTCGCGTTCTTCCGCGATCCCGACCGCACCCCGCCGCCGACGGGCGTCGTCTCGCCGGCCGACGGGACCGTTTCCGTCCTCCGCGAGGAGGGCGACCGGGTCCGACTCGGCGTCTTCATGAACGTCTGGCACGTCCACGTCGTCCGCTCGCCGTTCGACGCGTCGGTGATCGACCTCGAGCACGTCTCCGGCGCGAACCGGCCGGCGTTCTCGAAGGAGTCCGACCGCAACGAGCGGGTCCACGTTCGCTGTGAGACCGAGTCGTCGAACCTGCCCGAGTCCGAAGCCGGCGCCGATCTCGAGGACGCGGACGCCGAGGACCCCCACTCGAGGCCCGACGAACCGGCCTTCGACGCCCAAGTGACGCTGATCGCCGGCGCGTTCGCCCGCCGGATCTTCCCCTACGTCGAGCCCGGCGACGACCTCGAGCGCGGCGAGCGGCTCGGTCACATCGCCTTCGGGAGTCGGGTCGACGTGCTGTTTCCGCCCGAGGTGGACCTCGAGGATATTTCGGTGGAGAACGGTGACTCGATGACGGCTGGAGAGACGGTGGTGCTCGAGAGCGGGGCATCGCTCGGTGGCGAGATCGATCTCGGGGCTGGATCTGATATCGGGAGCGGACTCGAGGACGAGGGTGGCGACGAGTCGCCCGCTTAGGGTCTGCTGCGCTATTCCGTTGGATTGATTCGCTGGTTTTCCCGTGTCACTCGATCGAACTCCTCGAGATATGCGACTCGATCCCGGATCTCGGCGACGGCGAGTTCGAGATCGCCTGCTAGCTCGTCGATCGTTTTCGGTTCATCGAGCGCTTGGAGTACTTCGAGCCCGCGGTAGTACCGGGTCGTCAGTTCGCGGACGCGATCCTCGATCGGCGTAGTGACTCCGTATCGTTCGTCGAGATCGACCAGCGCGTCGTTCGCGAACGTAGCGAACCGGTCGTCGCCGAGCCGGTCGATTTGCGCCTCGAGCTCGGTGCTGACGACGCCGTAGTCGAGGCCGGTTTGCACTAGCGTATTCATGTCCCCGATGTCGTCGTCGCGGCCGGCGATCAGCTTGAACAGAAAGATATCCTCGCTACTGACGAGGCGGACGGTCAACGGCTCCGTCTCGAGGAACGGCTCGCTGCGGTCGACCATTCCCTCGGTCAGCACGAGCTTGTTCGCGACCTGCTGGTTGAAGATATCGAGGCGACAGCCGTCGTCGTTCTCGACGCAACTCGTCGCGCCGAGCGCCCGGTAGTCGGAATCCAGCGACTGCACCTCCGAATACTCGAGCTCCATCAGCACGGCCCAGAACTGGCCGTACGCATCGCCGTCGGGGACGACGAGGTCGATATCCTTCGTTGCGGCCTTCAGATCGCGGAGCGACATCGCGCCGCCGCCGATCAGGTAGACGGTGAGCGGATCCGACAGTCCGTCGGCGATCCGCTGAAACTCGCCTTCGATGTACTCACGTCCGAACGTCGGTCTCATGCGGAGAGCGTCACCTCGTAGTCCGCCGCCAGCTCCCGGAACTCGGACCACTCCGGGAGGTGGGCGTTCCTGACATCGCCGCCGGTCTCGAGATACCGATGCAGGGCATCGATTTCGTCCTCGAGTCCGTACGTCGCCGCTCGCTCCCGGAGGTCGTCCTCGTCGACGTCGACGCGACTGAGCAGGAGCAGACAATAGGACCGGTGACGGGTGTCGTCGTCGATCAGGAGCGTGTGACAGCACAGGTCCGCCGGCGGAATCGATTCCAGACCTTCGGAGTAGAAGTAGTAGCGTCGGTTGGGCAGCAGGAACTGGAGGCCGAAGGCCGCGAATCGTGCGAGGCCAGTCTCGTGAAAGCCGTCGGCGTCGACCTCCGTCGCGGTCTGGGCCAGGAACTCGTCGTGATCTTCCCAGAGAATCGTCCCGCTCGGCGCGACCGCCTCGAGTCGCTGTCGATGGAGGTGGTGGACGAGTGCGCGAGCAAACTCGTGGAGCCGATCGAAGTCGCCGTTGAAACCGTAGCGCCCGTCGTCGGTGCCGACGATCCCACGGTCCCGGAGGCTCCCGAGTACGCGATTGACGGTATTCCGGTAGTTGTCGCTTCGCTCAGCGATGTCGGCGACCGTTCGCGGTCGATCGAGGTAGTAGCACGCTTCGAGGGTCTTCCCGGTCAGTAGCTCGGGGAAGTCGACGTGGGAATACTGCCGGACGAGATCGCGGTACGTCTCGACAGCCCGGGAATCGGAAGGCCGGACTCGCTTTCGGCGACCGTCGCGGTCCGTATAGAGCAGGTTCTTCGCGGCGAGGTCCGCCACGACGCGGGAGACGTAACTCTCGCTGTACTCGAGTCTATTCGCGAGATCGGCGATCGTGTCGCCTCGTTCGATCGTGGCGAGAACCTCGAGTTCGCTGCTCCGGAGCACGGTGTAACATAACACGAATAGTACTTATAAAGCGGTTTCGAGAAATGTTACAGGCGCGATTCGCTGCTATCTCCCGCAGCGCAAACGACGACGGAGCATCAATACGGGGACCCCAACGTATGGGTTCTGCAGGTGGGCAGATCCGCGTCAGCCAACGGGTGCGACGCGACCTCGAGCGCCGAACACGAGCGATCGAGCGTCACACCGACCTCCTCGAGCGAGTGCCGGACGACACCGAGTCCGAGTTCGACGACGGGTTCGGGACCCTCGCGGACGAGCAGGCCGATCGTCTCCGTGAGCAGCGCGAGACGGACGAGCAGCAGCGGCGCGAACGGATGCGACGGCTCGGCGACTCGTGACAGAGTCGTCGTCGATCGCCGTCGCGGTCCCGGCGAGGAAGTCGTCGTATTACAGATCTCCGACACGTGACCGGACGAGGGCCATGAATTCGTCAGGATCGGCCGGTTTGGCGAAAAAGTCGTTCGCGTCGAGCTCGTCCAGTTCGGGAGAGGCGTATTCCTCGGGCACGCTGGTTAAGACGGTCACTCGAAGCCGTTTCAGTTCGGGATCGCTTCGAATTTCGTCGAGGACCTGCGTGCCGTCTACTTGCGGCAGGTTCAGGTCGAGCAGAACGATGTCCGGGCGCGGAACGTCCGTGAATTCGTCCCGTCGGTGAAGGAAGTCGAGCGCTTCCCTCCCGTCGCTCGAGATATGAAGGGTACTGTCGGTCCCCTGAAGTGCCTCTTCGACCAGCCGAACGTCTCCGGGATTATCCTCGACTAAGAGGATCTCCACGCTCTCCACAGCCCCTTCACCCATGTCACCGGTTTCGGACTATACAGCTAAAAGGACGTATCTCGGTTCGTTCGAGTTCGCCTGCATTTGATGGTTCTATCCAAATTAAACGGAATTTCTCGTTTTCCTGTCTCACAAGTATTCTTAGGGCTGCTGTAACACCCGTTCTTACTGCGATCTCTGAGGAGTATCGGCCGGAACGAACTGTCGGGACTCCGTTTCGACGTCCCGCCAGACGAGTGGACCCTGCTAGTCGGATATGTTGGTATATCGACAACTGTAGTTGTCAAATACGCCTCGAGGGGTCTCAGTGAAATCGCAGTTGCGAGCGTATGCGACATCTACGAGACGACTTACTAACTGTCTTCGCACTATCATTATTCGCTCAGGAGCAGACCAGGACGGAGAACGAAGACTGGGCCGTGTGGCCGAGAGTCGTTGCTCAATCTGCGTTAGCGAGGAGACGAGGGTCGAAAACGTACCAGACGATCGTCGTCGGGAGTCCAACCAGCAACGCTCTCGAGGCGCTCGAATAGTCGAATATAATGGCCACAAGTAAGAGGGCTATCGTGCCCGATCCCCCCCATGAGTAACGCGCACTGTAGTTGAGGAATTGTGGCACTGGATTCATTGCCTGACTACAATAGCGATTTGCCGAAGCAGACTCTCGGCTTCGTCCTTGAGTCCGTACGTCGTCATCCGATCACGAAGTTAGCTCTCATCAACGAGAGTTGGTGATTGTATAGTATTGACTTGTTTGAGGTGTCCCCAAGGGGACAGCGCCAAAAAATTACAGCGCTCCACCCTTACCTCTGTACAGCAGAACTCCAGTTGAAGCACATGAAACGGGGGTGTGATGTCTAATTAGAACGTTCCATCTTTGTCTAACCGTTCAATCTCACCATCACATATATCCTTTAAATCCCCACCTAATTCAAATAGTTCACTATGGTATTCTTCATATCCATCTTTCTCATAATCCTGAAAAAAGCATTTAATCATAAGTCCAGTATATGCATCAAACACGTTCTCACCAACGCCAGAGGGCCTATTTGCAAAGTGGGTTACTAGATCTTTGTAATAGTCATACATTTCAGATTCAATCCTGTCGTTCACTTTCTCCTGATAATGGGCAAATTCTTCTTGAGACTTAAGTTCTATAGTATATTTGTTGACCGTACTCCCACCATTCTCCTCATTAAAACTGATAGCTTGTTCTGGTACATCATGGACCTCAAACCCAATATTGTCGCCTACATTTTGCAGTTTCTCTACAAAGTCGGCCTTATCATCTACATTTTCCATTTTGATCTCATTAAGTTCAGTCATTATCTCATCCATCCGTCCTGATGACACTTCTTGAATAGCGTCAAACTCCGATTTTATCATTGACGAAAATAGGACAATTTCCTCACAAATGGCTTTAGCTTCCCTGTACCACTCTATTTTCTCTTTTCTCTGCCGCCTTCTCTCACTTAGTCCGTACTGTATTATCTCAGTCGCATTATCTTTGAAAAATCCTAGAAAGACACTCACTAGGACAGCTACTACTGCCGTAGGCAAGTCTACACTGACCATACAATATCAGTATATTATTGAATGATCAAATATCCGTATGACGGCCGTAATGCCCCTAAGGGGGCAGGGTAATTGCGCGGCGCGCAGAGCGCGCGCCGCGCTAACGCAAAGACAGACTGGCGGATTTGAGACGGTAGAACGGCGCTCCCTCACTGGTAGGATGCAATGGGACCTCGATAACCAACCTTGTCGAGTCCGCTTAGGAGGGTGAAAACTAGACCAGCTCAAGCGGTAAGTACAGGTGACTTATGAATTGCTCAGTGTTGACTAAGGATTTATCACAGGTCTGTGATTGTGAACAGGATTAATGCTGGTGGATGTACTATCTCTACTCAGGATGGGGGTACTCAAAACACTGCGACACTCACACAGCAAGACAGACCTGTACGAGTGCCGAGATTGCGGAGCAAAACTCGACAGAGACATTGGCGAGTGCCCCCTCTGTAAGTCACACGAGATCGCTCATTACGAATTTTGATCGTTTCTCACAAGCGATTCAGGAGAAATATGGCGTCTTCGATCGTTTAGCCGTTACTTGTTCGTTTCTGTTCGCGGCAGGGCAATGACGGGCCGATTTCCCCGAGTAATGAGTTTAAGCGATAGGTCTCCCGAGAGGAACTGCATAATCCGGTTACCCCCGCGGGCACGGTACGCGATGGCGCTCGCGTTGACATCGTCGGCAGCCTCAAAGATCGCTCCGACGACGTCGCGAGCGTAAGCGGTATGATCGTCGGCGTCAGGGAACACTTGCCGGACGGCGGCGTACGACTCCGCGGCTAACTCCTCCGATTGCTCAACGGGTGTTTTGTCTGGCACCCCTTCTCCCTTTTCGACGACGTGAAGTGCCGTCACACGGTTGGGATCGTACGGTTCGAGTGCTCTCGCCGTCTTCAAGGCATCGTCCTCGTGTGCGACCGGGACGAGAACGTGAGCGAGGAGATCACGCTGAGTGGAATCGCTCGTGTTGCTCATACGAGACTTGAGGGAATCCTACACTATAATGATTCGGCGGATTGGTCATCCGGCGTTCGATCGACCGTTCCTGCTTCACTCGTCGTCAAGTTGAACGTCCCCAATGAATCTCCAGTATGGCGATGTCGTGCCATCGGGATGGCGTTCCTGAGTAACGCGGTAGAGGTACGGACCGTGCGGGCAGTCGTCACAGTTCTCGCCGCAGTACATCTGTTTTACCACTTCGGTATATCCGTCGTATTCGGTGACCTGAAGGATGTCATCACCGGGCTGCGGCTCAATCTCAAAGGGATCTTCGTTTTGGAAATTGAGCAGTTCCTGCGCGTGAATAATCGTCTTGTGGAGTTCCTCGACGGTGAGTCCGTTCAAGTCCGAAACGAGTTGTTCGGGTAACCCCTCTGGAGGAGTCGGTGCGTTTGGAGCGTCATTCATAGATGAGATTTCGTACCAGCCGTAGTTAAGCACTGTCCAGTATTGCATTCGCATCTGTACTTACCGCGGGGTCTATACTAGCTCTGCTTGAATAGAACTCTGAGAAACCAGGTTTCGGTACGACTCCCTGTAGTTGAACACCAGGAGGATCAATTTCCCGAATATGAACACGAGAACGGGTTTTCCGTGTTCATATTCCGATTTGCCGTTTATCTCCAGAACTGAGGCCTCTCTATCTACTTCCAGCTCTCGATATCATAGATGCCAATGATGATATGATCGGAAAGAGCGGGTTCGTGATCACAAATTCGATATGAAGTAAAGAGACAGTATCTCAATCGTCGCACGGGAAGTTGCTACGAAGTCTCGGCTGATACCTCGAGTTCGCTCGCATCGAACTCCTCATCGAGATACGCTTCTCCCTCTTCGGTGATCGCATAGAGGCCGGTAACGATCTGCTCGAGGAGGCCGTACCGAGCTAACTGTTTGCACCTGCGGCTGGCGTGGCTACTCGAGGGACCACCGAATTTCTCGACTGCCGCGGGGGTGAGATTTCCGTGGTCGCGGAAGATCTCGAGGATTCGGTCGTCGACGGGTTGCATCCATTCCGCAGGTTGTCGAACCACGCTTGCAGTATTACGAAGTGTATTCATATGCGCTACGATGTGTGTGAAACACTCACGAACCATGATCACTTAGACTGAAATCCTGCGCTATAACGCAGAGATAGTGAGTAAGCTATTTATTGTCACGCTGTAATGAGACGTACGGAAGCCGGTCCTTCGGGCACTCGTCGAGAACTGCCCGACGTGTTGGAGCACGTCGGACACGGCTTCCGATCCCACACCAGGGACTTCAGAAGCCATGCGACAAGAAAGCCCACGGGCCCATAACTGTAGGGCTCACGAGTCAGGCGTAGCGGCCGTCCATCACGACGATGGTGACGTGCACTACACGTTGAAAACGTACTGTTACATCTCGCACGCACGCGCGAGCAATCGGACTTCTTCTCGAGACCCGACCACCCACAAACGGCGAGGTGACCGCTGATGACCGACGAGCCGCGGGTCCCGACCGATCGCGAGCGCCTCGAGTCAATGCTCATCCGACAGTATCTCGAGCGTCTGGAGGCGCTCGACGCGGAGACCGAACGGCTGCTCGAGTCGATCGCGGAGACCGAGCCCTTCGACGAGCCGACGCGCGCACGGGCGCGGCGTCACTTACGCGAGATCCGGGCCCAGCTCCACCCGCTGACGCTCGCGCTTCGGGATCACCCCCACGCCGACGACGAGCTGCGGGACTCGACCTGAGTTCGACGCCGCCCGCAGCGTCGCTCGAGCCGTCGTATCGCCGTCCGACCATCCAGCCCCACACCAGACAGTTCAATGCCATCGTCAGCACCTGACACGGACGCATCGCCGTCGAACAACCCTGACCAGACCGCCCACAACGGCGCGTTCGAACGACTTCGCGAGCGCCTCGAGTCCCTCGAGGCCGAACTCGAGCGCAAGGACGACCGCATCGCGGACCTCGAGCACGACCGCGATCGGCTCGCGGCGACCGTCGACGAACTCGTGAAGCGAAACGCGGACCTCGAAGCGCGCACCGATGATCTCGAGGACGAGGCCGCTGTTCTCGAGGAACGAACCACCGACCTCGCTACCGAGACCACCGAACTCGAGGGCCTCACCGAAGCCGCGTGCAACAAGGCCAACGCCAACAAGGAGCGCGTCGCGGAGCTCCAGTCCCGCGAACTCGAGAAGGGCGCCCACCTCGAGACCGACAACGTCGACGAGTGCGCGGTCACCGTCGCCGACGGCCGCCTCGAGCGCATCGCGAAGGACGACGGGCACGCCTACTACCGCCTCCCCGAGAGCGCCGACCCGCTCGAGCGCGGCGGCGACGTCTCGCTGGCCTTCGGCGACCTGCTCCCGATCCAGCAGCTCGCGCGGATGGACGACGACCGCCGCCGCGCCGCGGCGAACTCGATGCCCACCAGGCTCGCCGCGAAGCTCTGGCGGGCCCGGACCGACCCGAGCGTCGGCGACGATCCGTGGGAGCGCGGCTGCAAGGACGTCGCCGAGTACGTGAAAGCCAGCGACCTCAGACACTGGATCCGCCGCCGGGAGCCGGGCATCTCCGAGAGCTACGCGAAGAAGCTCGTCTCGCGGACGATCGACGCCGCCCTGGACCTCTCGAAGAACCGGCTCGCGGTGCGCCGGCAGACCGAACGCAAGAACGGCCTCGAGTACACCGAACGACGGCTGCTCCTCCCCGCGGACGCCTCGATCCCCGGCGCGGGGAGCCGCGACGGCGCGACGGCGACCCGAGACGAGGCCGGCGAGTCGGATCGACCGGACCCGGAGACAACTGGCGTCCACGGCTAGCGCCGTCCACGCGACCACGCCCGCCCTCGAGCGCGGGTGATCTAGTCCCCGACCGGGACTCGAGACGGTTCCACCGACACGCGATGTAACCGCTCGCGGGTGTTCGCTTGGGTTCGGTAGTTCTGGGTCCGTCACTCGAGCGGTCGTCGGCGGTCGATCCCGCAGACGGGCCAGCGAGTGCTGGCCGGAGACGACGGCTGTCCACGGGATGGTGAACGATCGGAATATTCGGTCGAGTCGTATTTAGTGGCGCTGGACTAGAAAGCCATACACCACGTACCGAGTGAAAATGTATGAATCGCCACCTCGGTAGCACTGGTTCACACCTCGTACCGAGTGAACAGGTGAGGACTTCGGACTGGAAGTTCATACTCATACCCACACCTCGTACCGAGTGTAGAGTGGGATAAGGAGTGCCAGTATCGAGTACTCACACACCTCGTACCGAGTGTACTTTGCACGAAATAGACAGGAGGATCCTTCTCGAACAGAACCAGAGAGAAGGGAAAGATGACCCAGTTCCATTACAGCTATCTCTTCACCGTTGCTAACTGGAAGCTGTTAATAATCTTATAGATAAATTTTTCTATATTACTTTCAGACATCGCAAGATGGAATAGCGGCCTAGACTAACCAACGGTTTCTATAACGAGTATTTATAAGATAATTCTCGTTGGTTAATCTCGGGCCGGTACTTCTACGACAATACACTCGGTACGAGGTGTGGGTTGCTGATTGACGAGTCCTCGCTACCTATCTCTCGTTGACTTCTGAAGGGCGAGAGAGGTCTATCGTTGCTTACACTCGGTATGAGGTGTGTCTGTTCTCTACCTTCTAAATATAATGGATAGCTTATCGCCCGTAGAAACTCCTGTAGGTCATATTTTGAGGGGGTCACTCGGCACGAGGTAAGGGAAGGTTTTTGAACATACCGAGTACACTGTAACTATGGCTGATTCAGACCCGTTCGATGATTCGGAGGACATATTTCAAGTCGGTAATATCTTCTCGAATCGGGAGTTAGTTCGAGTTGGTCACGTCCCGGAGTTAGATCGCGTCGTGGGACGAAACGAAGAGGTTCGTGAGGTCGGCGCTGCTCTCGGTCCTGCGATCCATGGGGGTCCCCCGGAGACGACGATTATCTACGGGAAAACGGGGACGGGCAAATCACTGGTCTCACGATGTGTAACCAGAGAGGCCCGTAAACGCGCTGCAGAGAACGCTGTCGACCTAGAACACGCATACGTTGACTGCTCGGACTATCAAACGGAGGCGAAAGCGAGTCGAGAGATGGCCCGTCAGCTATTTGATAATGTTGTTGATGATCTCGATGACCACGTGAGAGAGGAAACATCGATCCCTCGAATTGGAATTAGTGCCGCCGATTATCGGGATATTACGTGGGAATTGCTCGAAGAAACGGATGCTGATGCCTTTGTCGTAATACTCGACGAGATCGACAAACTCTCCGACGACGAACTCCTTCGAAGTCTCTCGCGGGCGCGAGAAAGCGGGAAGATCGATACGCACATCGGAATTATCTGTATCAGTAACAAGATCGAATATCGAGAGCGATTGAACGAACGAGTCGACTCGAGCCTGCAGGACAATGAACTAGTGTTCGATCCCTATGACGCAGGTCAGCTCCGTAACATCCTCGAGAACCGTCGGGATGCCTTCGTCGAGGGCGTTCTCGGGGAGAGCGTTATCCCGCGAACTGCTGCACTGGCCGCTCGAGAGCACGGAGACGCTCGAAAGGCTGTGGACACGTTCTACGAGGCCGGCCGTCTCGCTGAGAAGCAGGGCTCTGACGAGGTTACTGAGGAACACGTCGATGCGGCGATTCAGCGTGCGGAAGTGAACCGGTTCGAGAAACTCGTGAAGGGGCAGACGCCTCACGTGCGGCTGATACTACGCTCGCTAGCGTTACTTACTAAATCAGAGGACCGAGAGCAGTTCCGGACAGCGGGCATATACGACATCTATACGCGGATTGCGGAGAAAGAAGCCACTGATCCGCTGTCTTACGACCGAGTCTCGAGACTGCTAAAAGAACAGTCGTTCCTCGGCATTACCGAGAGCGAACACACGGGCGGAGGCCAAGGAGAAGGGAGCTATCTCGAACACCGATTGCTTCGTGACCCCGAAATTGTTCTCGAGGCGCTCGAGGAAGCGGAATAGCCGTCAGTTGGTTCGTTCTTTTCTCCGATTCGATAACTGATTATGAGAACAGAGGGCAAACAGGAACGGAAAACTGGGGTTCGTCTGTTATCTTCGCCTCTCACATGATTCCGATTTCATCCCTTTCACATGGTGCGATTCAAGTCAGAGACCATACGAAATTCACTCTCTTTGTCTCGAGGAGAGACATCAAACATATCGATCGCGGAGTGTCTGCTACACTCGGTATCGGGTGTGTGTTTTCCCGTCCGAGCCAATATAATGAGAACTGGAATAGTCGATAACCGGTCTGATAGGTTCATACTACCCGGTTCACTCGGTGTGAGGTGTTTATCGCTCCTCGAGTCGAAATTCCCCCCGTGAAGTATGATGACTTCGGACGCGCGAAGAAGAACACACGAAATCTACTCTTCCTGTCCTCGAAAAACGCCGCGCTCGATGAGATCGGCGTCTCCTTTCATTACACTCGGTATCGGGTGTGTGTCTGCCCGTTGACCCTCGTATAAAGCACGTCAAATCAGCTGATAAACGACCTATCGGTGGAATCCTGGTGAGGTCACTCGGTATCAGGTGTAACTCGAGACCGAGAACACACGAAATCCACTCTCTCCGTCTCACCAAATAACGCCGAACACATCGATAGCGGGGTGTCCGACTCGTCGCTGATTCACGGGGCTGCGCTCCCGTCCGGAAGTATGCGGACGCAGGGGAGTGGGAAAGGAGCGTCTCTCGCGTATACGACCGGCGTCCGCTGCTCCCGATTTAGCCACCGGACGCCGATTCCGGATTACTCGAGCGTACGCTCGAGGAACCGCTCGATCGCGTCCGGTCCCGCTGGGGGCGTTCCGTCGATGAGCGAGGTCGCGGAGCCGCCTTCCTCGAGGTGGACGGTCTCGGTGATCGACTGTGCGGGCGTCGGATCCGCGGTCAGCAACTCCATCGCCACCCGTTCCGACTCGATCTCCTCGACACCGCCGGTCACCCAGACGTGGTTGCGGTCGTGCAGTTCGTACAGCGCCGCGTCGACGCCGGCCTCGTCCAGCGCGTCGAACAGGACGCGGCTGTGTTCGATCGGAACCACCGTGTCGTCGCGACCGTGCATACAGAGGACCGGCGGCGTCTCCGCGGAGACGTGGGTCACCGGACTCGCCTGCGCGAACGCGGCCTCGTGCTCCGATTTCGGGCCGCCGATGAGCAGCGAGGCGGGATCGGTCGGGTCGTCCGGGACCAGCGTGAGATCCGCGACGCCGTACCAGTCGACGACCGCCTGGACGGCGCCCGACTCGTCGGGGGCGACCGCCTTCTCGAGGTCCGCTTCCGAGAAGGCGTCCCCCGCGAGCGCTTCGACGTCGTCGACGACTCCCGCGAGGAGGGCCAGGTGACCGCCGGCCGATGCGCCCCACGCCGCGACGTCCGTCGCGTCGTAGCCGTACTCGTCGGCGTTCGCCCGCAGCCACCTGATCGCCGCCTTCACGTCGACGAACTGGTCGGGGAAGACGCCCCGCGGCGTGTCGTTCGCCGGGTCGATCGCGAACTCGACGCCGTCCTCGAGGGCGTCGGGAATCGCGGCCAATCGGTAGCTCACGCTGGCGATCGCACACTCCCACTCGGCCGCGTACCGTTCTGGCTCCGGAACGTTGTCGCGGGTCTCGGCGACCCAGCCGCCGCCGTGGACGTAGACGACCAGCGGCGGATCGTCGACCGCGGGGACGAACAGATCGAGCCCCAGCTCGCCGGCGTCGCGCGTCGCGTACGTGACGTCCTCGTGGACTTCGACGTCGACCTCGGTATCCTCACTCATTCTGAATTCCGTTCGACACCGTAGTGTCATCACTGTAACGATTGCCTCACGGTAGCAGCTCGTTGCCGTGGTTGCGGGCGGATGCGAGAACACGCGAAATCCGCTCCCTGCGACCGAAACCACCGCCCAGCTATATCTGGGTGGACGGCGTCTATCCGAGTATGTATCGCGCAATCCTCCCCGAAGGGCAGATCCAGTGCGACCGATACGATCACACCGAGAACGGCGTGGAACTCTACGACGAGGACGACGAGTTCGTCGCGTTCGTGCCGTACGCGAACCTCCACGCGCTGGAGGACTTCCATCCAGAAGAAGAGCGTTCGATCATGTGATCGCGGCCGCGGCTGATCACGTCGTCGCCGGCTGCTGGTCGATCGCCTCGAGTTGTTCGCGGTACCGGTTCCGAACCGTCACCACGGTCGTCTGGGCGGTGTCGGCGACGGCCCGCTGGGGAATCGTTTCGTCGCACAGCAGGCCGGCCGCGTAGATGGCGGCGGCGGCGAAGCCGGTCGGTGACTTTCCCGAGTGCAGGCCCTGATCGGTCGTGCGGTCGATGATCTCGACGGCCTTCGTCTCGACGTCCTTGCCGACGTCGAGTTCCGAACAGAAGCGGGGGACGAACTGGCGCGGATTGGTCGGCTCCAGATTGATGTCGAGTTCGTCGGCGATATACCGATACGTCCGGCCGATCTCCCGCTGGTCAACTCGGGAAACGGAGGTTACTTCCTCGAGGCTCCGCGGAATATCCTCCTTACGACAGGCCGTATACAGCGCGCTGGTGGCGACGCCCTCGATCGACCGGCCGCGGATGAGATCCTGCTCGAGCGCGCGCCGGTAAATGACGCTTGCGGTCTCTTTGACGGGCTTTGGAACCCCTAACGCGCTGACCATGCGGTCGATTTCCGAGAGCGCGTACTTGAGGTTGCGTTCGCCGGCGTTTTTCGTGCGGATGCGTTCCTGCCAGACGCGAAGCCGGTGGAGCTGGCCCTGTTTGTCGGCCGACATCGAGTGGCCGTTGGCGTCCTTGTTGCGCCAGTCGATGGTCGTCGTCAACCCCCGGTCGTGCATCGACTGGGTCAGCGGCGCGCCGACTCGGGAGAGCTCGTCGTGTTCCTGGGCGTTGAAGGCTCGCCACTCGGGGCCGTAATCGATCGGATCTTCAGTCAGAACGAGTCCGCACTCCTCGCAGACTCGCTCGCCGCGGTCCGGGTCGTGGACGATCGTATCGGTTTCGCAGTCCGGACACAGACCGGTCTCTGTCTCAGTTGATTCGCTCGTGGTGTGATCGATAATGGACCGCGTCATCAGTAGTGGAGGAATCGGTGCCGGCACTGTAAGGGGTTAACATGGTTTCGCGGGAAACGCCGACTTACGAGTCGGCCGTTCGTCAGTGCGAGAGAGAAGATGAGAGAAGCGACACGTCGCCGCCGATGCTGCTGTGAGGCGTCGATCGAACCGTGTCGAGACCGTGTCCCATCGGTCGCGTTCGGGCGCAGCGCTTCGCGTCGCGCCGCCACCCTCTGTGTCCATAGTGAACATACTACATGAAACGTGGCCATCGTTTCCCCACGAGCGGGACGTAAATCACGTGTTCATCGCGTAAATATAGCTTTCGTCGGCGAACTGTCGTTCGCCTTTATGTCGCCGGCACCAAACGTTTCGAACCAGTGTCGTGTCTCAGTTCAGTCCCTCGGCCCCACTCACGCCTCCGCTACCGCACTGGTCGCGCGCGTACGCGCCCGGTACAGTCGAACAATCGTCCAATACTGATCACGCCGTCCGATCCTCGAAATCGGCCGACATCGCCTCTGTGCCCTCCGCCGTCAGCGAACGCTCGAAGTCGCTCCATACCCGCTTTGCAGCCGGTGCGAAACGTGGCCGTCCTTAAGAGTTTCAGTATTGGTGTACAACTTGGTGTGTCAATCGTGACTGCGACTTGCCGACCGAGCGGACAGCGGCTTCCGTCGATTCGACAATTTGGCCGCCGTTTCGTGTACGGTAACCAGTGTGAATCGGACCGGAGCACGATCCCGGCGTCAGGGGGTCGATCGTAATGTCGTCGATCGATACGTCCCTTCCCGACGAGATCGCATCGGTCGCCGATTCGGACGAGGAGCAACGCCTGTCGAAAGACATCATTTTCGAACTCCTGAAGAACCGGCGTCGGCGCGAAGTCCTCGCGTACTTACTTGAGGCCGACGATACGGTCACCCTCGGCGAACTCGCCGAACAGATCGCGGCCTGGGAGAACGATACCGAAGTCAGCGCGCTTAGCTCCGACCAACGCAAGCGCGTGTACGTCGCCCTTTACCAGACCCATCTGCCGAAGATGGACGACGCCGGGATCGTCGAGTACGACCAGGATCGGGGGCTGATCTCGCTTTCGGACAACGCCGACCTGCTGATGATGTATCTGGACACGGATACCCACCAGCAGGATCGCTGGGATCGGTGGTACGCAGCCCTGAGCGTCGTTGGAGCGGCACTCGTCACCGGTGCGTTCCTCAGCGTTCCACCGCTGTCGGCCGTCCCGACGCTCGGGCTCGCCGGCGTCGTCGTCGTCGCCTTCTTCGTTCTCTCGGTGGCCCACGCCGTGTCGAATCGACGGCGCGAACGGAACGTCGACGGCAAGTTATCGCGGATCGAGTGACCGTTCGTTCGGGAATGAGTCGACGGCTCTCTCGAGGCGTCGACGATTGCGGGTTCTCACAACGGGTGTCACGACTTCTCTCGGTGGCAGGTAAGAAGGACTTTTATTCACGGCACTCGAACGGACGAGTGGCTCCCGACGACCGTCATCCGTACCGGAGCAGTTCGCGTGCCAGCATCTGTTTCCGATTCAGGCGCGGGAGCCACCTTCACAGTCATCTCGACGCTCGCTCGAGAGCCGCACGAAACGTTACCGCCGCTGCTCGAGGGGACGAAACCACCGCTCGGGGGAGGAAAAATTGTATCGTCGATGTCTGTTGCGCTCGGCGAGCCGCGGCGTCGCCGGTTAAACCGTGCTCGGGTGTGGCTGGTCGGGCCGACCCTCTTCGACCGACTCCTCGATGTCGAGGGCGTCGTAACAGAACGCCTCGAGTCGACGTGCCTGCGTTCGCCACCCGAACGCCTGCGCGTCCGCACGAGCCTGCTCGCCGAGCCGCGCCCGCAACGTCGACGATTCGAGTACGAGCCTGAGTTTGTCAGCTAGGTCTTGTGAGTCCCCGACTCGAGCCAGGAGTCCGTTGTCGCCGTTGGCGAGGTACGTCCGGATCGCCTCGAGATCGGCCGTCACGACCGGCAGCCCGCAGGCCATCGCCTCGACGTTGGCCATCGCGAAGCTCTCGTCGTGACTCGGCAGGCAGAACACGTCGGCGCCGGCGTGGTAGCCCGGCAGTTCGGGGTGGGGAACTTCGCCGTGGAGCACCACCGACTCCGCGATTCCGAGGTCGCGGGCCCGCCGGCGGATCCGCTCCTGGTCGCCGCGCCCGACCACATGAAGCTCCTGGTCGCCCTCGAGTCGGGCGACCGCCTCGAGCAGTTCGTCGATCCCCTTCGATTCGACCAGTCGGCCGACGAAGAGGATGATCGGATCGGAACTCGAGATGACGGGCTTGGCGTCGGGCCGGAACCGGTCCGTGTCGACGCCCGGATAGACGATTTCCTCGACCGCGACGTCGAACGCCGATTCCACTCGGTCCGCGGTTTCCGGCGAGTTGGCCAGAATCAGCTCCGTCGCGGAGAACGCGTGTTGCAGTTTCGCACCGACCCCGATATCCGAGAGCCGGTGGTACGTGTAGACCGTGGGCACGTCGACCAGATTCGACAGGAGGAGATCGTCGAGATAGTGGGCGGTAAACAGCACGTCCAGGGTGTCGTCGATGTGGTCGATGACGCCGTTTCGCTCGGCCCACAGCGTCATTCGGGCTTTCGTCCAGTCCTGGGAGCCGAGCGGGAGCGCCTCCTCGAGCGAGACCGGCCAGTCGCTGTCGAAGGACGGGGTCTCGATGACGGTAACGTCCGACTCGCGGACGATCGGTGCGGGCTCTCCGCGCTGCGTATAGAGATAGACGTCGTTCGATCGACTGAGTGCGGCCGCCATCTGCTGCGTGTAGACGGCGATCCCGCCGGCGTGGCGGGTTCCGGCGGCATCGTGGTAGAAACCGATGTTCATACCACGACGATGGCTTATCAAATGGATTGTTATACTGCTCGTACCGAACGTACTCGATACGTACCGGTCAGTAACAAGGAATGCAACAGTCAAAATGAACTTCGATCGTCGACCGTCCGCCGTCGATACGCTGCGAGCGGGCGACCGTTCTCGCCCCGCCGCCCGCGCGACCGATCCGGAACGGGACGATCACCGGACGGCGCGAATTACTGTTTGCGAACGTTGTACTGCACGTCGACGGTCGCGTGACCGCGCAGGGTGAAGTCCTCGATATCGCCGTCGAACCAGTAGGCGTCGGCCCAGTTGCCGGCGACGCCGCGAACGGCTCGGTCCTCGATCACGTCGTCTTCGTCGATCGTGGCCTCGCTATGGGTGGACTTGACGACCGCGCCGTCGGTCTCGAAGGAGTAGGCGCTCGGCTCGTCGGCGTCCGTCCCGTCGATGACCAGCGCGTGGGGGAGCAGTTCGTGGTCGCCGTAGTCGGCCGGATCGATCTCTTCGCCGTCGACGCTGACGTCGGCGCCGCCGTTGATTATCGTCACGTCGGTCACCGCGCCCGAGAACCGGAACGTCCGGGTGCCGTCGGTGACCGAACTCTGGACGGTCGACTCCGTGATCGTCGTCACGTCGTCCTCCCCGTCGAGTTCGATCTCGCCCTCGACCGAAATCTCGAAACTCGTCGGAACGCCGCGACCCGCGACCTCGAGGACGTGCGGGTGCTCCTCGCCGTAGTCGGTCGGATCGACTTCCTCGCCGTCGACCAGGACCCTTCCCGGGCCGTCGACGGTGAGCTCCGCGAGGTCGCCGTCGAACCGGAAGGCGTCCTTCCAGTCGGCGACGATGCCGTGAACCTGCCCGTCCGTAATCTCGTCGCCGACGTCGATCGAGGCTCCCTCGTGGTTCGCGGCCTCGACCGCGCCGTCGACGCTGAATTCGTAGCGCGTCACGTCCGCGGCGTCGCCGTCGACGAGCACGACGTGGGGAAGTTGCTCGTCGCCCGCGGCGCTTTCGGCGTTCGCTTTGCCGATCGAGGCGGCGCTCGAGTCGCCCGAGGCGGCCGCTTCGGCCGATGTGGGGACGCCGTCGGGGACGGAGAGATCGGGATCGCTCGAGACGGCGTCGGCGACGGTGACGGTCGATCCGCTCGCTCGCTGGATCGTGCCGCGGTAGCCGCCGCTCTCGAAGGTGGCGCGACCGGCCGAGCCGTTGGCGCCGGCAACCATCGCGTAGGGGTAGGGGCCGTCGGCGAAGTGGGAGTCGCGAATCGTGACGTCGCCGCCCGACCAGACCCAGACGGGGCGGCCGTTGGTCTCGGTGTAGCCGCCGTAGCCGCGGCCGTAGTCCGTGTCGTCGTTGTACGCGACGCAGTTCTCGATCACGTCGTCGCCGCTCGCACAGCGGAACGTCGTGACGCCGTTGTTCTTGCCGAAGCAGGTGTCGAAGTGGACGCTGCTCGGTCCGGACGCGGTGTTGGAACAGTAGAAGCCGTTGTTCGGGAATCCCTGCACGTTACACCGGCGGAACGTCAGGTTCGCCTGACTTTCCTTGTGCATGAAGACCGCGCCGGGTCCGTGAACGAAGTCCGCGCCTTCCTTGGTCGCGCCGTCGCCCATGTAGATGTTCTCGAAGAGGACGTCGCCGCGGTCGGCCTGAATCGAGATCAGGAACTGGTCGCCGCGGTAGAGCCCCTCGAATCCGATGTTTCGGATTACGGAGTTTGCTCCCTCGACGAGCAGCAGAAAGCTGTTCCCGGTCGTGAGATCGATCAGCTTGTTCTCGAACGTCTCGCCGCGGCCGATCCGGACGGTCTGTCCGTTCGCGCGGATGACCTCGTAGTCCTCGGCGGCGCTGACACTCGTCCCGAACGTCGCTGCCGCCGTCGTTGCACCAGCGAGTTTCATGTACGATCGCCGGTGGAGCAATCCGTCCGATCCGTCGTCGGTCGTCGGCGCGTCCTCGCCGACGCACCGATCGTCGTCCGCTACCGAAGAGTCGCGTGCCATGCAATCAGGTAATCCGATACTACCACCATAAACTTTCTCCTCTGACATACTTAAAATTTACAGACGATAGTTATTTCGTGAGTGTGAATCAACAAAACTATTCGGAGAAATACGTGCGATATTGTATTATCGAATATTTGCTTTCGACTGGTAGTAACAGTGTATTACCCACCGACGCAGCGACTCTGAAGGACTTTGACCGGCTCTCGATGGCCACTCAGAGGCGAGTAATACCGTATTACCGGCCTATTTCGGCCGTTCGGCGAGCGGCTCGTCCCGAGACACTGGTGTGTTTGGAAGCTCGAGTTCGGAAGGAACTCTGATGTGTGCTAGTACTTGTCACATATAGGATCCTGATCCAGATCGCGTCGACTCGAGTCGAACGAAGAGGTCGACGAACGCGCGGGAACGAAACGCCGAATCAGCGGGGAAAACGAACGGGGTGAGCGGAGGGGAAGCGTCAGCGGGGGAGGGGGCGGCTGCGTCGGCGGAAGGAGGGGGCGTCAGCGGAGGCGGCGGCGAACCGATCGTGGGGGCGATCGGGGAGGGGGCTGTCGCGTCGCGTCAGCGAGGGGCGTTAGTTGGAACCGGAGGCGGCTTCCTCGGCGCTGGTCGGGGTTCCCTTCGGCATGAACGCCTCGGGGTCGGTGCCCGAGTCGCCCTCGAGTCGGACGTTCGAGCCGGCGTGTTCGGCGATGCCGGCGGTCTCGTCGTAGTCGGTGTCTCGGAGGACGACCTCGGTCCCCTTGCCGTTGGCGCCGGCGGCGATCGCGGTGTTCTGGCCGTTCATCGAGATCTGGCAGTTCTCGACCTCGATCGTGCCGGGCGCCCAGGCCCAGATACCGCGGCCGGCGTAGCCCTCGTCGTCGACGAGGACGCTGGAGTTCGTCACCTTGCTCCCCTCGGTCGCGAGACGGAAGTGGGAGACGTAACAGTTGGCGGCGTAACAGCGGTCGATGTGGATCGTCCCGCCGCCGGCGTTGCCCGGCGCGGAGCCGTAGACCGCGTTGTCCGCGAAGTTCTGGATGTTGACGTTCTTCATGTCGATGTGACCGGAGTGTTCGGGGTTGGCCCAGAAGGCCGTCTGCCCGTGGCCGCTCGAGCTCCCGTTTCGCTCGTCGGAGCCGTCGCCGAGATAGACGTTCTCGATGGTGCTCGAGCCGCCGGCGTCGGAGATGCCGAACATCGAGGAGCCGGTCCCGGAGGTGTTGCGGCCTTTGACGCCGACGTTTCGGATCGTCCAGTCACTTCCCTCGGTGACGACGACGATGTCTTGGCCGTTCGTCAGATCGAGGAGTTTGTTCTCCCAGGTCTCACCGTCGCCGACGGTGATCGTCTGGCCGCTGGCTTCGATAACCTCGTAGTCGCCTTGGGCGGCAACCGTGCCGGCTGCGCCGAACGACGTCACCGCGGCGGCGGCGGCGGCGACCGAGCGCACGTAGCTGCGGCGGCTTAATCCGTCGTTACGGCCTGTAGTCGGCGTGGTGTCCGTTTCGGACGTACGGGGGTTCTGCGCCATACACTTGCGTAACCTGGGCTTGCACTCATAAACTTTTCCTTGGGGATATGGATTAAATTTACAGAATATATTTCTAACTCTGACGAATAAGACAGAATATATGGCTATTCTATCAAGAAATTATGAATGATGGCGGGGTAATAGACCGTCCAGTAACAGGATTTTAGCGCGGAAATGCGTCGTTACGCTGGGTGTGAGGTCTTGTAGCGGTCGATTCGAGACACGAAATCTGACTGGTTACTCGACGTGGCGGAACCGAACCGCCGCGACTGTTCGACGATTATTCGGACGTTCATGACAATATGATGCCGTCTCGTCGATCGGCAGCGACCGCGGATCAGGGATACTCGTTCGAGCGTCGGTACCGAGGCGCCTCGATCGGCCGATCGACACGGTGGTCGCGGACGTGACTACCCCGGCGATACGCGCGGCGACCGCTCGCACCGCGAACTCACTCTGTCCGGACAGCGGGCGCTCTCGAGTCGCCGTCCACCGGCCGAACCCGTGTGCGGGGCCGAACGCGGACGCGGCCGAACGAGTGACGGGTCGGAACGGCCGGGCTGATCGACTCGGTCTGCATCCAAAGAGACTAACGCGCGCGAGAGAAGCGGCGACCGGTTCGACGGAACGGTTCGGAAAGCGGTGCGGTTACTCTTCTTCCGCGCCGTCGACGGTGTACATCCGGAACTCGTCGTTCGAGATCACCTTGTTGGCGCTCGAGTCGGTCTCGAAGTCCTCGATGGACTCGTCGCTGTAGTGGAGCTCCTGATAGACCTCGAGCTCGCGCGTGAGGTCGTACTCGGTGACGACGAAGTTGTAGTCGATGCCGCGATACGCCTCGTCGTAGTCGCCCGCTTCGAACGTCTCCGGATCGACGGTCCCGGTCGTGGACGAGCCGGCCGAGAGGGTGCCCTCTCCCTCGAGACCGTTGAGCCCGTGGTCGTACCGGTACGGGTTGTGTCCCATCCCGACGAGGGGCGTGTCCTCGCTCGAGTGGTCCAGCGCGGATTCGTAGCCGCTGAACGTCTCGTCGGTCACGTGCTGGCCGGGGCTGTAGATGATCGGCGAAGCGAACACCGTCATCAGCCCGAGGACGAGACAGCCGCCGAGGAGGAGCGCCGTGACGGCGCTGGCGCCCGGGCGCGTGATGACACCCGAAAGCGCGCCGACACCGCGGGCTAGCGCGATGCCCGCCAGCACCGTCAGCAGGACGGCGATGAAACCGACCTGCCGGAACGCCATCGTCGGCGTCCCGACGAAGTAGAGGAAGAACAGTCCGGTCAGCGGGAACAGCGAGAGCGAGAGATAGTTGATCTGGGATTTCGTCTCCGGATCGAGCGCGGTCCGCCCGAGCCAGACCAGCAGTACGAAGACGCCGACGGCGAGCGCGATAATCGCCAGCTCGAGGAACATCGTAACGAACAGTTCAGCGATACTGCCGCCGATCTCCTGAAGGGAGGACTCGCGCTGTCCGACCTCGGCTCCACCGCCGATGTCCTCCTCGAAGATGCCGATGATGAGGCCGGCGAAGGCGTCGCGGAACCGCTGGTTGCTCACGGCCCAGACGGTGAAGATGGCGCTGAGCACGACCGTGTGGGCGTACATCGTGGGGTGATCGAGCATGGGATGATCGTCGTACCGTCGCCGGGCGAGATACTGGATGCTGGCGATCGAGCCGATCAACACGATGACGCCGATCATGTGCTGGGGGTGGACCAGTAAGAGCCCGAGCCCCGTGAGGTAGATCAGGAGGCTGAACGGCGACAGCCCAAGCGGGAGGCGCTCGATCGTCGCCCGGCGCCGGAGGTACGCGACGAACGCGAAGACGACGACCGGCACCAGAAAGAGGGCGTTGGAGTTCGTGTGCACGCCCATGTGCGTCGCTACGTTGTTGATTGGTAACACCATCCATGAAACGATCGCCGCGATCCCGATCGCCAGTCCGTCGCCGGCGATCTCCCGGACGATCAGCGGGACGAAGATCAGGAACGGGACGAACAGGATGACGACGCTGAACAGGAGTCCGCGCTCGATCGGGATGCCGCCGACGTAGTGAAAGGCCGCCGCGATCGTGTGAACGGCGGGGTAGAACAGTTCGTGGGGCGCCATCTGCCCCGCGACGATGTCCCGCGTCCAGCCGAGATGGGAGAGTCCGTCGCCCATCCCCAGGAACCGATAGTTCCTGATCACCGGCAGGCTGACGATCGCCGTGACCGTCGTCCCGCCGAGCGCGATTCCCAGCGCCTGCTCGCGGCCGCGACAGACGAGCGCCGCGCTGACGGCGACGGCGAGGGCGATCCCGAATCCGATCCACGTGAGCGTCGGCGTTCCCGTGTATATCGACGGTTCGTAGCTCGTCGCCGGGCTCGCTCTCGCGACGAGGATCCCGATCGCGACCGCGAGGAATCCGCCGGCAACGAGGCCGTTGAACGTCGTCCGCTTCATGCTCGCTCGAGACGGTGACGGTCCGGTCCAATGTCGATACGCATGTGTTGACCGGAGGGTCATCGATAGCGACGTTTGTTATACGGCTCCTATCCCACTGGGGCCATTTCTCGGGAGCGTTCGTCAGCGCTCAATTCGCTCCCGTCGCTTTGTGGCCGTCGACGACCATCGACCGATCCGTTCGCAGGGGTCTTCGAGCCCCGCAGCGACGTTCGAGCCTCTCTCCGGGTCGGGCCGCCGTCCTCGGGTGCGTACGGTTCGATTGCCGGTCGCGTCGGCCGTCCCGCTTCCGGCGGCCCGGCCGTAATCACCGCTTATCGATCGCGACCGGTCGATATGCGTTGCATTCCCGATTTCCGAACGATCAACGGTTCTGATGGTTTTTGTACCCGTTCGTGCTCGGTCGAACCGACACGAACAGCGCGCCGCAGCGACAGCCGATCACGACTTCCATACGCTATGTCATCCATCGTCATCGATCACATCCAGGCCGACGGTACGACCCTCGAGGCGGACGTTCGAACGTCCGGCGACCTCGAGCGGTTCTTCACCACCGAATCGTTCCGAACCGAGTACGACGTCCCGATCGCGGACGTCCCGGAGGGGGTGCTCGCGATCCCCGTCCTCGCGCAGGTCTGTCCCGTGGCGTGGGCCAACGGGGCCGACGTCTACGTCGACGAGGTCGACGCCACCTTCGCCGCAGCGCTGGGGGACGTCGAGGCGTCGCTGCGGGAGATGTACGACTTCCTCGAGGGCGGGACCCTCTACGCGAAGGAGACGATCGACGCCGACCCCGACGTGAGCGGCGAGAGCGGCCTGCTCTTCACCGGCGGCGTCGACTCGACGTGTTCGTACGTCCGCCACCGCGAGGAGGAGCCGACGCTGGTCAGCATCCGCGGCTGGACCATCACGCCCAGTTCCGCCGACGACGAGAAGTGGGACGCGCTCCGCGAGCGCGTCACCGGTTTCGCCGACGAGCACGGCCTCGAGACGGCCTTCGTCGAGTCGAACATGCTCTCCTTCCTCGACCACCCCATGCTCCTGGCCCATTACAAGCGCTACGTCGACGGCGCCTGGTACAGCTCCGTGGGCCACGGGCTGGGCCTGCTCGGGCTCTGTGCCCCGATGGCCTACGCGCGGGGCATGGAGGACCTCTACGTCGCCGCGACCCACTGGGAGGGAATCGACCTCGAGTGGGGGTCGCGTCCCGACATCGACGATCACGTCCGGTGGGCGGGGACGCGGTGTCACCACGACGGCTACGAACTGACCCGTCAGGAGCGGATCGACGCGATCGCCGACTACATCCGCGAGGAAGAGCCGGACCTCCAGTTGCAGACCTGCAACGACCGCATGGACGGCAACTGCGGCGAGTGCGAGAAGTGTTACCGGACGGCCGTCGGCCTGCGACTCTCGGGACTCGAGCCGACCGACCACGGCTACCCGTTCGGCGACGAGGACTACCGCGAGATCCGGACCGCCTTAGAAGAGGGGCGGTGGGTGCTCGGTCAGGACGAGAAGTACATGTGGGAAGATATTCGCGAGCGCGCGCGTGAGACGGACCCGTCGTCGCCGGCCGAGGCGGCCTTCTTCGCGTGGCTCGACGAGGTCGATCTCGACGAACTCGTCTCCGAGTCCGAACCGCCGCTGTCGCATCGGCTCCTCCGCGCCGGCGCCCGAAACGCTCCGGCCAGCGTCTACAACGCCGTCTATCCCGCCTGGGCGACGGCGAAGTCTGGTCTGCGCCGCGTTCGGCACGGCCGCTAGCGGGGACGTAGGACGGAGCGTTCGTGAGCGCGCCGTCGCTACTGCTCCCCTCGAGAATCGACTCACGCCACAGCAACCGCTGGGCGATCGGATCGACGGCCGCAGAAACCGCACCCCTACCCGGGTTCGATGAATTACCGCTGGGGAACGCCGTAATCGACGTGGACGTCCGGGACGCTCGACGACTCGGGCACCGCGTTCCCGTTCCAGTCGACGACGTGGACGTTGGTCACCTGCCCGTCGAATCGGAACCGCTGGACGCCGACGTCGATCGTTCCCTCCGCGACGCTCCCAGAGACGATCGTCGCTTCCTCGACGGGATCGGCCGCGTCCATCTCGATCTCACCGTCGACGGTGATCTCGAAACTCGAGGGGACGCCCCGGCCGACGATGGTCACGAGGTTCGGGAGTGGTTCCGCGTCTGTACTGGCAGCGTCGTTCTGTACCGGAGTGTCACGTGCCATACTTCGATAAGCCGACCTTCACGGTATAAGCTTTCTTGTCGAATTAATGGTAGCTTTTCGAGAAATACAGCCGGACGGATACCCAGTCAGGCACCGAACTGCGGAGGTCTCGTTCGGGATCGCACGAATACGAACGGCCGATATGACCCGGTAGAGGCGTGGTATCACGGCACGGGAGTTGCAGTGGCGGGAACACTGCTTCGGCTATCGCTCGGTACAGTGCCCGTCTCTGCTCGCGTCGACGGGAGAACGGTCAGGAGGTGTCCAGATCGAGCCGCGAGAGCGCCCAGTCGTCCACCGCTGTCTCCTCGATCGCGTCGGCGCCGCCGAAGTCCCGAGCGAGGAGCGTCCGCGCGCTCGGTCGGATCAGCGTCGACAGCGGGAAGCGCGTGTCGGGATAGAACCGGTACTGGAGCGGCGACGGCAGCGTCTCCCCGAAGGCGGTGACGTAGTGGTTGTCCGACCGGTCCGCGAGGACCGTCGCCAGCAGGCGGTCGATCGCCGTCGCCTCGGCCCCGATCTCCCGCGGCAGGGTCTCGACGATCCGCAAGTGCTCGTCGACCTCGGAGCAGATCAGCGCGGCGACCGGCGTCTCGCCGTCTCGTACCGCGACGTACGCCGTATAGGTGTGGGCCGGGTTCGCACACCGCCACCGGTAGAACTCGGCGGTCCGATTCGTGTGGATTCCCGGCGGAATCGACCGTCGATAGATTTCCTCGAGGACGTCCGCGGGCGGCGTCTCGAACCGGACGACGTCGAACTCGCCGTCGGAGTCGGTGACGAGTCTGTCGCCCGCTCGCTGCGAACTCGTGATCATCTCGGCGAGCGCGTCCGCGACGCTCGTCTCGGCGCCCTCGGACGGATCGCAGCCGCCGGGCAGATCGCGGTCGACGCCCGAATCGAACTCGTCGGCGACGACCCACTCCTCGCCGCTCGCGCTCCGATCGAAGCCGTCGGGCGTCGCGGCGCCGTCGCTCCCCTCGGGACCGTCCTCACCGTCGGTCAACGCCTTGACGCTCCCGATGGGATCCTGTGGCCGGTAGTACACCGGAACGGTCCCGATCTCCCGCCAGCCGTGTTTGAGGTTCCCTGGTTTGGAGTTCTCGTTCGGGAAGTTGAAACAGCACGCCGGCGGGCCGTCGGTTCCGGCGTACCGCTCGAGGGCGTACTCGTTCATGCGGCTGAACAGCCCCTCGTTGCGGTGGTCCGGGTGGACCATCGTATCGCAGGGCTGGAACGCGACCCGTTCGGTCCCGTCGATGCGCAGTTCCTGGGCGAAAAACGCCCGGCAACCGACGATATCGCCGTCCCGTTCGGTGACGATGATCGGCACGTGGTCGGTGTAGGGGTTGTCCTCGAACTTCCAGCGAAACCAGTCGACGCTTCGCTCCCGGCCGAACACCTGCTCGTACAGCCCCAGCAGCGCCGCCCGATCGCTCGGCTCGAAGGGGCGAACCCGACACGACGACGTCGAGGGCTTCGATGTCAGATCTTTCATGGACGGACCCGTCGCACCGGTGACAGTCGCAATCCCGGCGCGCTCGATACTCCTATTTCAGGAGACGGACCAAAAGAGATTGAGCCTGAATACGCTACAGGACGTCGATAATCGCTGTTGACCGATGTCAGTTACGAGGCTGTATCCGTTTCCCCGACAGTGTGTCGACAGCTACGGTCAAAATATGGCGCATTTCACCGACAACGCAGCCGCGAGCGGCCGTCCGTCTCCGACGTCGATCCGATCGCAATGACGCCTCGAGTCGGGTCGCTCACTCCATATAGCCCAGGCCCTTCAGCCGGTCCTCGACGTCGTCGAAGTCGTCGTCGACGTCACCGTCGCGATCTTCCTTCGAGACTCCGGTCCGCTCGACTTTCGTCGATGCGGGGATCGCGTCCTCGTCGAAGGCGTCGAAGAGGACGCGACCGTCGGCGTTTTTCGGGACGGGCTCGCCGATCCCGTGGAGCAGGGTCGGCGCGATGTCGACGACGCGAGCGCCCCGCAGCTCCGCGCCGGCGTCGATCGAGGGCCCGCGACAGAGGACGATCCCCTCCTTGCGGTGACTGGCGTCGTAGGTGCCGGTGTCGCCGGTCACCGAGTCGGTGAGGGCGTTGCGCGCCTCGTAGACGCCGTTCCCGATGACGATCAGGTCGGGCGCCTCGTCGTCGGTCGGAAACAGTTCGTCGCCGTCGAACACGCTCAACATCCGCTCGCCGTCCTCGTCGGTGACGGACTCGAGCAGATCGGTCAGTTCGGTCTTCAGTGCGGGGATCTGGTTCGGATCGACGACGCCCTTCCCGAAGCGCTCGGTGTCGTTGACGTACAGACAGCCCGCGCCGTGAACGAACGCGACGGTCCGGTCGTAGTCGACGTCGTAGAGCGCGTGATCGCCCGGGATCTGCTCGGCGACCGTGTCGACGAGCGACCGGGGCAGCGTCGAGACGATCTTCTCCTCGGAGATCCCGACCCGGTTGAGCGCGTCGGTGATGCGTTCTCGAGAGATCCCCAGGCTCGCGAGCGCGCCGCGGGTGCCCTCGTCCTCCTGTTCGAAGAGATAGCCGTTCTGCTCCAGGATGGTGTTGACGTAGACCAGTTCCTCGATCGGGCCGAACCCGTGGTCGGAGACGACGTAGAGATCGGCGTCGTGTTCGTCCGTGTACTCCATCACCTCCCCGAGGACCGCGTCGAGTTCCTTGTAGTGGGCCAGCAGCCGGTCCATGTCCCAGATGAGGTGTTGGAACCGGTCGGGAGCGGTGAAGACGAAGAAGAACAGCCGCCAGTCGTCGCTGGCGTGATCCATCTGGAGGCGCATCAGATCGCGGCGCGTCTCGAGCATCTCGTCGACGGCCACCTCGAACTCGTCGAGTCGGTCGGCGTAGTCGGGATAGTCGAGACTGATGTCGTAGTCGGGAATCCGCGCCTCGATCTCGTCCTTGAGGTCGGGGGGATGGGTGTACTCCTTGTCCGTCGAGGGGGTCATCATCCCGGTGACCATCGTGCCGTCGATCTCCTGGGCCGGATACGTCATCGGGACGTTGCCGACGTGGGCCGGCGTGACTTGCTCCCAGAGGGTCGGCTGTTTGATATCGTGGCTGGTGTACATCTCGTGGGTGTAGTCCGACGAGAGATTCTGAAAACCGTAGACCCCGTGTTTGTCCGGCCAGACGCCGGTCGCGATCGACGGCCACGCTAGCGGCGTCGTCGCTGGCTGGGTGCTCTCGAGGGTTCCGGCGGCGCCCTCCTCGCGCATCCGAGCGAAGTTCGGGAGTTCCCCCTCCTCGCTCCATTGGTCGATAAGTCTCCACGGTACGCCGTCGAACCCGAGCACGAACGCGCGCTCGGCTGTCGGGGAAGACCTGCTCATGATTGGATAGGTGTGACGTCGAAGACGCCTGCTGTCCTGAGAATGATGGGTTCGGGGCTTTGTTATGGGGAGATTTCACTAGTATTCGGGCTGATACGGTCGGTTCGCTGTCGAATTCCCGGTGTCGCGTTCGGGGCCAGTTTCACAGGTGTGGCTTGTGTACCTTGACCATACACACGCCGTTATGTCCCGCCGTAGCCCAAACAGGTGATCCATAACAAAACGGTTCGTTCATCAGGAATCGTATATGAGACGCATCCGAGTGGCTACCGGTGGTGGGTGCCGTGGGTAGCGTCGTCGTTTCCCTCGACGCCGAACTCGGCTGGGGCTTCCACGATCTCCCGGAGCCGCCGGCCGACCGCGTCGAGTCCGGCCGCCGCGGCTGGTCGGTGATGCTCGAGTTGCTAGACGAGTTCGACGTTCCGGCGACGTGGGCCGTCGTCGGTCACCTCATGCTCGAGTCCTGCGACGGCGTTCATGAGGATCATCCCGCGCCGCCGGGCTGGTTCGATCGCGAGCGCGGCGCGTGGGCCGACCGGGCGGACCTCCGGTTCGGTCCCGACCTCGTCGAGGGCGTTCTCGAGGCCGACGCCGACCACGAACTCGCCAGTCACACCTTCTCGCACGTCCTCTTCGGTGATCCGAGGACGGATCGGGAACTCGCCGCCGCCGAGCTCGATCGAGCCACGGACATCGCCGCCGAGTGGGGCGAGTCCATCGACTCGTTCGTCTACCCACGCAACGACGTGGGCCATCGGGACGTGCTGGCCGAGTACGACGTCTCGGCGTACCGCGGTCGGTCGCCGACCCGGGACGGCGTTCGCGGCGTCTTCGACTCGACGGTCCGCGATCAGTCGCTGGTGACAACCCCCCGAACCGACGAGCACGGGCTGGTCAATGTGCCGGCCTCGCTGTTCCTCTTCGGCTTCGAGGGGCCCGCCCGAACCGTCGCGGAGTCGATCTGGACGGACCCCATGCTCGAACTGGCCCGCCGCGGGATCGACGAGGCGGTCCGATCCGACGGCGTCTTCCACATGTGGCTCCACCCGAACAACCTCACGAGCGAGCGGGACGACCAGCGGATGCGGTCGATCCTTTCCTACCTCGAGCGGCGCCGATCGGAGACCGACCTCACCGTCGAAACGATGGGCGACGTCGCGCGCCGCGTCCGGCGAGCGAGCGAGACTGGAATCGACGGCGCCACCGACGGCGTCGACGGCCAGGCGACGGTTCGATCGAACTGACCGACGCCGACCGATCCACCGCGGTACCGCCGTGAGGCCCTCGCGTGAAGGGGGCTGCTACCGTCCTCGGACCGCGGGTATGCCGACGATAACAAAGCCTGCTCCCGGCCCGTTTTCGGGCAGATGCCACCGACAGTTCTGAGTCGATGGACCGACTCGAGCGCGTTCGAACTCGGCGTGCTCGGCGTCGGGAACATCGGCATGGTTCACCTGAAGTCGGCGCTTTCGATGCCCGACGTGGACGTCGTCGCGGCGGCCGACGCGGTTCCGGAAAACCGCGACCGGGCCGACAGCGCCGGCGTCGCGCGGACGTACGACGACTACACGACGCTGCTCGAACACGAGGACCTCGATGCAGCGATCGTCGCCCTGCCGCCGTTTCTCCACGCCGACGCGGTCGAACGCGCCGCCGAGGCGGGCGTCGACGTCTTCGTCGAGAAACCGCTGGCGCGGTCGACCGAGGAGGCCGACCGGATGCTCGAGACGGCCCGCGAGGCGGGGATCGCCGTCGGCGTCGACCACACGCTGCGCTACCAGCCCGACATGGTCGGCGTGAAAGACGAGTACGACGAGGGCAGCGTCGGCCACGTCCCCTACGCTTCGATCACGCGGCTCAACGACCACCCGCTGGGGAAGCCGCCGGCCGACGAGGCGCCTCCGGAGTGGCCGATGGACCCCGACGCCGCCGGCGGCGGCTCGCTGATCGAACTCGGCGTCCACTGTTTCGACGTCCTCGAGTGGCTGTTCGGCGACCTCGAGGTCCGGGACGCGACGATGGGACAGACCCTCGAAATTCCCGCCGAGGACGCCGCGACCGTCTTACTCCGGGCGCCGGAGACGGAGACGACGATCACGCTTCACTGCGGCACCTACCAGTGGGAACAGCTCCCCGAGGTCAACACCCGGCTGCGCCTCGAGGGCGTGACGGGGACGGTCAGCAACAAGGACCACATCCCGAACAACTTCTACGCGGGTGCGGCCAAATCCGCCCTGTCGAACGTCGCGAGTCGGTTTACCGGTGACGAGCCCGACGTCTTCGGCCCCACCTTCTACCTGCAGGCCCACTACGACGCGCTGGAAGACTTCTGTGAAGCCGTCCGCAACGACGAGACACCCCCGGTCGACGGCGCCGACGGCCGGCGGACGCTGGAACTCGCCGAGGCCGCCTACGAACTGGCCGCCGAGAGCGACGACGCCGAGATCGAGACGCCGGAGGTGATGCCGTGAGCGTCCACGTGACCGGCGTCGACGATCCCGACCGACACGGCGGCTGGACGCCCGACGTCGACCGCCGGCTGGCGACCCTCGAGTCGCCGGTTCGAGCCGTCCTCGAGCCCTACGTGAGTTCGCTGACGGCGGCCGACCGGATCACGCTCGTCCCCGACGCCCACTACCCGTTCCATCCGTCGTCGGGGATGGTCACCGACCCCGCGGTCGTCGGCTCGATCGCCGGACAGCTCGGGATCTGGACCGACGCCGACGTCGCCATCGCGGGCGCGAGCGACGAGCGGATCGCGTTCGATCGGACCGCCGCCTACTTGGACTATCCGGCCATCGCCGACCGGTTCGACGTCGACCTCGTCGACCTCGCGGACGGCGGCCGGCGCAACATTATCGCCACCGTCGACGACGAGCAGGTGTCGGTGTCGGTCCCCGACCAACTCGTCGAGAGCACCGTCGTCGTCGTGCCCACGCTGCGGCCGACCGAAGCCGGCCCCGTCGCCGGCGGCAGCCGCGCGCTCGGTCGGCTCGTGAGCAGCGTCGCCGACGCCGACCCCACCGCCGTCGCGGCGACGCAGGCTATCGAGCCGACCCTCTCCGTACTGGACGCGACGACCGTCTACAGCGGCGAGCCGGCCGCGGCCGACGCGCTGTTCGCGGGGCCGACGCCGCAGGTCGACGCGATCGGCTCGTCGCTGCTCGAGCGACCGATCGAGGAAGACCCCGTGCTTCGGCAGATACACGGCGACGAGCCGTCGGTCTCCCTCGAACGCGCCGCGGACGATCCCGAGTCCGACGTCGACCTCACGGCGCTCAGACGCCGCTTGCCCGAGGGCGAACTGCCGCCGCGGGACGATACCCATCCCGCCGTCACGACCGCTTTCAGACTGTACGCCGCAGTGGCCGGCGACGCCGTTCCGCCACAGCTCGAGCAGCGATGACGGGAGGCCAAACCGCAGCCGTCACCGGCGCGACGGGCTTTCTCGGCACGCACCTCTGCGAGCGGCTGCTCGCCGACGGCTGGGACGTTCGTGCCCTGAGCCGTCCCTCGTCGGACCGGGGCGACCTCGAGGGAACCGATATCGACTGGTACGTCGGGGACCTCTTCGACGTCCCGACGCTGCACGAACTCGTTGACGGCGTCGACGTCGTCTTCCACTTGGCCGGAATGGGGCTCTGGACCGCCGGCCCCGAGACGGTCTATCGGGTCAACGCCGACGGCACCGAGAACGTCCTCGCGGCCTGCCGGGACGCCGACTGCGGGCGACTCGTCTTCACGAGCACGTCCGGGACCCGCCGGCCCGACGGCGACGCGGCGTTCGCCGACGAGACGGACGTCACCGAACCAATCGGCGCCTACCAGGAGTCGAAGGCGGTGGCCGAGCGGCTGGTCGACGACTACGCGGCCGACGGCGGCGACGCCGTCACCGTCCACCCGACGTCGATCTTCGGCCCCGGCGACGAGGAGTTCACCGTCCAGTTGCTCTCGATGGGGCTCGAGCCGACGATGCCCGCCTACCTCCCCGGCGGCCTGAGCATCGTCGGCGTCTCGGACGTCGTCGACGGCCTACTGCTGGCCGCCGAGCGGGGCGCCAGCGGCGACCACTACATCCTCGGCGGCGAGAACCTCACCTACCGGCAGGCGGTCTCGCGGATCGCCCACGCGGCTGACGGCTCTCCAGCCCGGATCCAGGTGCCCGCGACGGCGATCCACGCCGCCGGCCCGGTCGCCGAGGCGGCCAGCGCCGTCGCCGACGTGCGCATGTTCCCCTTCGACCGCCAAATGGCCCGGCTGGCGACCGAGCGGCTCTTCTACACCTCGCGGAAGGCCGAGGCGGAACTGGGCTACGAGTACCAGCCGATCGAGGCCCACCTGCCGGAGACACTCGAGTGGTACCGGACGGAAGCGTAGGCACGCCGAACGGAGAAGCCGGCAGCTATCGGCGAGTGACAGCGGCGACGGAAGGTTTTCGTTCGCGTCTTTTGCCAGAATTTCGAGTCCGTTGTACGTCCTCGGAGCGTCGATTCACTCGAGTTCCGGCGCCTCTCGAGCGGGCCGGGTCGTCACCGGCTCGCCGGCGACCGTCTCGTATACGTCGAGCATCCGATCGGCGGTCCGTTCGATGCTCACCTCGCGGGCGGCCTCGCGGCCGTTCGAGCGCTCCTCGCGTCGCAGGACGTCCACCAGGCCCTCGACCAGTTCGGCGTCGTCGGTCGCGACGCGGGAGGGGTCGACGCCGGCCAGCCGCTCCCGGACGTCGCCGACGTCGAGAGCGACCACGGGGAGGTCGCAAGCCAGTGCCTCCTTGACCGAGTTCGGCGACCCCTCGCTGTCGGAGGTCAACAGGAGGACGTCTGCGGCGTTCATGTAGTCGGGGACCGCGTCGTGGTCGACGCCGTAGACGGTCCGGAGTTCGACCGGTCGCTCGAGCAAGTCGTCGGCCGCCTTGACGATCCGCTTCGCCCGCGGGTAGTTCTTGACGCCGCGTTCGGGGGGATAGGGGAACAGCACCTGATAGGCGTCGCCGACGTCGTCCCACCCGACCTTCTCGCGGGCCCGTTCTCGGGGTTCCGGCTGAAACCGATCCAGATCGACGCCGTCCGGGATGATCCGACAGTCGCGGCCGAGTTCGTCGCGCATCTCTCGAGACATGACGACGACCTCGTCGCAAAGCGGCGCGCAGACGCTGCTGACCGGTTTGACCGGGCCGTGAACGTCCGATCCCCACAGCGATAGCACCACCGGCGTGCGCAGTTGGGCGAGGGCCATCGGCGCCGTCAGCCCGTAGTGGGCGTGGATCAGGTCGTAGCCGTTGCCCGCCTCGCGGATCACGTCGGGGACGGTCCGGAGGTAGTCGATCGGACTGCGGTCGACGTCGGCGGCGACTTCCCCGGCGACCGGCAGCGTCGTAAAGGAGACGCCGCGCTCCTCGAGCGCCGCCATCTGCTGGTTCATAAACGGTGCGTCGGCGTTCGCCGTGAGGGTGAGGACGTCCATTGCCGACTCTCCCCGAACCTACCGGGCGGCGGCGTTTTGTTATAGAGCGGTCAGCCGCGCCGCGGGCTCGATCAATCCCCGTATACGTTCGGTAATCGGCCTGAGAATTCCGTCCCCGACGACGCAATGGTCGCTAGCGCTCGAGTTATCTTCATCTACTCTTATATATTTTCCACGGATGTACTGAGGCACAAAACCGCCCCTTCAACCCGCCAGAACCCGTCCGTTGCGGAGGGCCGGGATCGACACCGGATCGGTAGTCGATCACTGATTTCGCGTGCTCGTCACACCCCTTCCCGGTACGCAACATTCCGCGAGCCGCGGTTCGCCGAGAGAAGCGCGCCGCGAGGCTCGCGACGGCGACGATCGTCGCTCTCACCGACCCGAGCGACGTAGCCGTCCTATTACAAAGCGTCGCTCCGGGCTACGTTCTGTCGATGCGGATCCTCGTCTTTGCCAATACGCCCGCACACGTCCATCTGTACCGACACGCCGTCGACCGCCTCGAGGACGCGGGACACGACGTGCTCGTGTTGACTCGGGAGTACGCCTGTACGACGGACTTACTCGAGTTCTTCGGCATGCCGTATCGGGTGTACGGCGAACACGAGACCGACGGCTACTCCATGGCCAAATTCGCCCGCGAGCTCGGCGGTCAGTTCTACACGATCGGTCGCGAGGCGCTGCGGTTCGATCCGGACGTCGTCTTCGGTCGCGGCCCCTACGCCGCGTACGCGGGGACGCTGACCCGAACGCCGGTCGTCCTCGTCCTCGACGACGAGCCGGGCGACTTCAACCACACCGTCTCCCGACCCTTCGCCGACTGCATCCTCTCGCCTGCGGTCACGCGACGCGATCTCGGCGACGATCACTACACCTTCGCGGGGTTCAAAGAGTGCGCGTACCTCCACCCCGACGTCTTCGAACCCGACGCGAACGTCCGCGAGTTCCTCGGCGTCGATCCGGACGAACCGTACGTCCTCGTCCGGTTCAACGCCCTCGACGCCCTCCACGACACCGACCTCGAGGGGTTCCGGCCCGAGCAGCGCCGCGACCTGATCGAGCGCCTGAGCGAACACGCGACCGTCTTCGTTTCCGACGAGGGCGACGAGATGGATCTCAGCGAGCTCCCCGCGCGGCCGTACGACCTCCACCCCGCCATGATCCACGACGCGATGGCCGAGGCCGACCTGCTAGTCGCGGACACGGGGACGATGGTCAACGAGGCCGCGCTTCTGGGAACGCCCGCGTTCCGCTTCCGGGGCACCGACGACCACGAGTACGGCGAATTTCAGGAACTCGAGCGCGCCGGCCTCGCCGAGCAGTTCGACGACTACGCCGCGGTTCGCGACCGCTCGATCGAGATCCTCACGGACGACGGCGCGGGCGAACGCTGGGAGCGCCGTCGCCAGGAGTACGTCGCCGAGCTGGTGAACCTCTCCGATCTGCTCGTCGAGGTCGCCCTCTCCCGCGGGTCCATCGACCGGCTCAGTTCGCCCACCCGGGGCGCGCTACAGCCCAAACGGCGCGAGCAGCCCCAGCTCTGAGGCGGTCGGGACGCTTGGCCGGCAACGGCAAGTGCGATATGTAACCGCCTGTCTGTTGACTGTTCAGCCACACGATGTATCAGAACATTCTGCTCGCGACCGACGGGAGCGACGCCGCTCGTCGGGCGACCGAACACGCGATCGAACTCGCCGATCAGCTCGGAGCCAAGCTGCACCTCCTCTCGGTGTCCGAGGACGGCCCCCAGGCGACGGATAAACAGGACGAGATGCGGACGGACCACCAGGCGGAGGCCAACGAGGCCGTCGAGGAGGCCGAACGGACCGCCTCGTCGCACGGGGTTGACACGTCTACGGTCGTCCGTCACGGCGTCCCCCAGGAGGAGATCATCGACGTCGCCGAGACGAACGCGATCGATCTGATCGTCATGGGGACCCACGGCCGCTCGGGACTCGATCACCTGGTCACCGGCAGCGTCGCCGAGGAGGTCGTTCGGAACGCGACGGTGCCGGTCGTCACCGTTCGCGAGTAGTCGTAGCGTCTCGGGCGAGAACGCACGCGGCGGCCCCCTCGAGACGGCTTTCGTCCGCCGTTCGCCGAGAACCGGGCGGTCGCCCGCTGCTAATGGCGGATTACCCCGCAGATACGGCATCGATAATTAACCCACGCGATCCTGAATTCCCGCTATCGTGGCGGTACGTTTTCCGACGACCCGCGGGCGCTCGGCGGCCGATCGGCCGGGCTGCCGATCGCTCCGGTTCGGTTTCGAGAACTCGAGTCTCCCGTGTCCGCCGGCGGAGGCGGTCGGACGATGAGCGACGGGACCGCGACCGTCGCCGGCGACGTCCTTCGGGTGCTCGTCGTCGGCGACGCGCGGCGGGTCGACGCCGCGACGGACGCGCTCTCCTCGCAGCTCGAGTCGATCTCGATCGTTAGGGAACGGACGCTCGCGACCGCCCTCGAGCGGCTCGCGCAACTCGCGATCCACTGCGTCGTCTGTCCGTTCGAGACGGGGGCCGATCCGTCGCCGCTCGCGGCCGTCCGCGACCGGGACGGCGAGGTGCCAGTCGTCGCCGTCGTCGACGGTGCGGCCGCCGACGGACGCGCCGCCGAAGCGGCCCTCGAGGCGGGCGCGACCGACGTCGTCGAGGCCGATGATCCGCCGTCGCTCGTCGCGACGCGGGTCAGGAACCTGGCCGATCGCTACCGTCTCGAGACCGCTCCGGAGCGCCGCGACGGGTCGGTACTCGAGCGCTCCGACGCGCTCGTCTGGGTGGTCGACGCGGACGGCGACCTCGAGACCGTCAGTTCGGCGGTCGAACCGCGACTGGGGTACACGCCGACCGAACTCGAGCGGACGCCGTTGACGCGGCTCGTCCACCCCGAAGACCGCGAGTCGGCGACCGACCTCCTCGAGACCGCGGCGGCGACCGCGTTCGGAACGACCGAGCGCGGGACCGTCCGGATCGGCCACGCCGACGGGACCTGGCGCGTCTACGACCTGCGCTGTACCAACCGGCTCGGTGACCGCGACGTCGACGGGCTCGTCTGCACGCTCGAGCCCGCGTCGGTCCGCGAATCGGACGGCCCCGCTCGACGGGCACTCGACCGGTTCGACGAGGCGGTGTTCTCCCTCGGGCCGGCCTGGGAGCTCCGCTACGCCAACGCGGCCGCCGACCGACTGTTCGACGCCGACGGATCGGCCGAGCCCGGAACCATCGTCTGGGACCTCCTCGACGACGCCGTCCGCGGCCGGTTCGCCGAACGGTTCCAGGAGGCGGCCGCGACGGAGCAAGTCGTCACCTTCGAGACTCCGTATTCGTCGCTCGAGAGCCGGCTGTCGGTGTCCGTCCATCCCGGCGCGAACGGCGTCACCGTGTACGCGCGCGAGGCGGACCCCGCGGCGTCTCCCGTCGACCGCGAGCGGCTCGACCTCCTCGAGTCGGTCGTCGACGCCGTCGAGGACGGACTCGTCGTGCTCGAGGGGTCGACGATCCGCTTCGCCAGCGCCGGTCTCTTCGAGTCCGCCGACGCGGAGCCGCTGGTCGGCCGGGAACTCGACGCGCTCTTCGACGACGCGCTCGCCGCGGCGGTCCGCGAGCGGGCGTCGGCGACGGTCGCCAGGTGGATGGAGCCGCTCTCGGGGACGCTCGCCCTCGACGGACGAGCGGTCGACGTCTTCGTGACGCCGCTCTCGGACGACCGGGTCCTCTGTGTCGTCCGCGACAGGCGCCGTTCGGCGGCGGCCGCGCTGTCGACCGTCGGCGAGACGGTCGCGACGATCCGGGCCGCCGACTCGCCGGGCGCCGTTCGGCGGGCGACCGTCGACGCGGCGCTGACCTGCGCGGGCGCCGACCTCGCCGCGTGGTACCTCCGCGAGGACGACCGCCTCAGGCCGGCGGCGGTGGAGACGGCGTCGACCGCCGGCTCGGTCGACCTGCCGCCGATCGATCCCGCCGAGACCGAGCTGCTCGAGCGCCTCGCCGAGGCCGAGACCGCGACCGAGGACGAGCCCGGATTCGAGACCGATACCGACGCGGCCGGACCCGCCGTCGCATTCGACCGGTCGGAACTCGAGTCCGTGCTCGCGAACGCCGGAATCCGTGCCGAACGGGTCGTCGCCGTTCCGGTCGGCGACCGCGGCGTGGTGCTCGCGACGAGCACCGAGCCGATGGCCTTCGGGGAGCGCGACCGACTCCCGCTCGAGACCGTCGTCGCCGCGGCCGCGACGGCCCTCGAGGCCCTCGAGGGCGCGGCGGCGGTGCGATCGTGTCGGACGGACCTCGAACGCCTCGAGTACGTCGTCGACCGCTGTCGCCGGCTCCGCGAGATCGAGCGGACGCTGCTCGCCGGCGAGACGCGCCGCGAGATCGAGTCCTCGCTCTGCGAGGCGCTCGTCTCCCTCTCGCTCGACGAGGAACCCGGGGCGATCGATCTGGCCTGGATCGGTGACGTCTCGGCCGGCTCCGACCACATTACGCCCGACGCCTGGGCCGGGCGGAACGGCGACGCGATCGAGTCGATGTCGGTTCCGATGGACGGGGACGACGAGTCGACGCATCCGACCGCGAGAGCGGCGACGGCGCTCGAACCGACCGCCGCTGTGGATATCGACGCCGACGATCACGCGGACGAGACGACCGGCGCGTGGGACCGCCGGACCGCCGAGCGCGAGTTCCGATCAGCGCTGAGCGTCCCGCTGGCGATCGACGACTTCTGTTACGGGACCCTCACCGTCTACGCGGAGCAGCCGGTGGCGTTCGACGACGCCACGCGAGCGGTCTGTACCCATCTCGCGGCGGTCGCCAGTCACGCGATCGCCGCCGTCGAGCGCAAACGAGCGCTGCTCTCCGAGCGCGTCACCGAACTCGAGATCGTCCTGCAGGGGGCCGACGAGCCGCTGTCGGCGGTCGCCCACCGACTCGAGCGCCGACTCGACGTCGAGGCCGTCGTCCCGCGCTCCTCGGCCGGTTCGACGGTGTTCTGTACCGCGACCGACGTCACCGAGGACGCGCTCCGGGCGGCGGTCGAACCGGTGTCGGGCGTCGAGTCCGGACGGCTCGTCGGCGAGCGGCCGGACGCGTCGCTGCTCGAACTCGTCCTCACGACGTCGACGCTCGCGACGACCCTCGCCGAGCACGGCGGCGTGTTGCGCTCCGTCGTTCCGGTCGACGATCGCACCCGACTCGTCGTCGACCTCTCGAGCACGGTCGACGTCCGGTCGTTCGTCGGCCTGATCGAGCGCCGCCAACCGGGGGCGAATCTGGTCGCCCGACGCGAACGCGACCGATCGGTTCAGCCCGCCCGCGCGTTCGACACCGAACTCCGCGCGCGGCTCTCGGAGCGACAGCTCCGCACCCTCGAGACCGCCTACTATGGCGGCTTCTTCGAGTGGCCCCGCGAGAGCACCGGCGAGGAGATCGCCGATTCGCTCGGCGTCTCCCAGCCGACGTTCAGCCGCCACCTGCGGCTGGCCCAGCGGAAGGTCTTCGCGTTGCTGTTCGACGAGCGACCCGACGCTGCCGAGGAATAGTATCAACCCTCGTGTGGGTATTAGTGTCTTACCGCGGCCCGAAACCGACGAATCGGAGCGTAAGGCGCAATTTCTTCCACTCGGTAACGTACCGGAACGACGACGCGTGAATAGATATAGCGGGTCCCGCCGACGCCGGTTCCGTGTATAGCGTCTACCATCATGTACTCGCGGCCGAATTCAGTAGTCGATGAGCGAGTTCGCGGTAACGAGGAATTACAGCCGAGATCCGAGAGGAGGGATCGACCTGTGAGCATCGACGTCACCGAATACGAGAGCGATCGCACGAGCGTTCGGTCCCAGGCCGACGGCGGCATCGTCACCCAGCTCCGCCTCGACCACTCGTCGCTGTTCCTGCGACCGACCCTCCGACGGGCGACCGACGTCACCGTCGAGCCCGAATACTGGACCACCGTCGGCGCGGGTCGGACGCTCGTCTTCTGTAGCGTCTCCGGCGACTCGTTCGAGGACTTCGAGTCGGCGCTCGAACTGGATCCGACGGTCACCGATCCGGTGCTCGCGGACCGCTACCCCGACCGGCGCGTTTACCGGGTCGAACTCACCGACCGAGCGGTGACGTTCATCGCGGCGACGGCCGAAGTCGGCGGCCGACTGCTGGACCTCTCGAGTTCCCATGACGGTTGGCGCGTCCAGCTTCAGTTCCCGAACCGAGACGATCTCGTCTCGTTCAACAACCACTGCCGCGACCGCGACATCTCGGTCACGGTCGACCATCTGCGACTCTCCGACGACGAGGACGACTGCGTCGTCGCTCTGACGGAAAAACAGGAGGAACTGCTGGCCGTCGCCCACGAGGAGGGCTACTTCGACGTTCCCCGCGGCATCTCCCAGGACGAACTGGCCGACCGACTCGGTGTCTCGAAGTCGGCGGTCTCTCAGCGGCTCCGGCGCGCGATCGGCGAGCTCTGCGCGTCGAAGCTCTGTTGAG